>JBFXEK010000001.1:0-21680 GCA_050180155.1 Thiomonas sp.
AACGACGCGCCAGAGGCTTCACGCGCATCTCCACCATCAGGACGGTCATCTTCCTGATCGCCGGCAAGCTCGACTTCTCGAAGATCAACCCACATGCCGCTTAACCCACTCGAAATTCAACAGAGCCTTTTTTCATTTCAGTGGATTGATGCTCTTGCCGTTCCGCCATCCGCTACGGTGAGAAGGGCGTCTTTTGCTTGACCGCGCTGTAGATCGCCGTGTGTTCATCAGCATCAGCGCGCCCCGAAGGAAATACTCTTGGGGCGCCGATTCTTTGCGATTTTTCTTTTTGGTGTGCGTGGCGTGATTGACGAGTTCGACGCTGCTGACGCGATCAGTGCCTCAGAATCCGCTCTCCCGAATCACCGCGGCCAGCGTGCCTTTGACGGCTTCCCAGGCCAGGCTGCGCGCGCTGCCCTGGATTCGTACCGCGCCGCGCAATTCATGCGGCTGCTTTTCCGGTGGCTGGTCGAGACGCAGACGGACGCGGTAAAGGGCATCGCTGGGAATCGGTTCGGGTTTTTCCTTGTTGGTGGCCAGCGCGCCGCCGTGGCGGCTGTCGAGCATCGGGTGCAGCAGCCGCTGGCTGCGGGTCGAATCGACGGCGAGCACGACGCCGGAAAGCGCGCGCGGGCTGCCCTCGACCAGAAATTCGGCGGGGGCCCCTGGCCGCACGCGGTCGATCAGCCGCTGTTCGACATACGCATCGACCACCCACTGCCGGGGATCGATCAGGATGCCCAGCGGTTCACGCACGCTCAGCCACATGCCGGGGCGTACATCGGGATCGACATCCCGCCATTCGCCGGCAAAGGCGGCGACGATGCGCAAGCGCCCCTGTTCCTCGCGCGCGGCGCGTATTTCGGCGTGTTGTTCGGTCAGTTGGCGGGTCAGCGACAGTTGCTGTCCGGCGCCATCGTCGGTGTCGAGCAAGCCGGTCAGACGCCGTTCCAGCGCCGACGCGCTGGCTTGCGCCTGGGTCTCGCGCGCGGCGACATCGGGGCTGTACAGGCTCGCCAGCACGGCGCCGGCGGCAACGGGGCCTGGCGGATGAATGTCTTCCAGTTGCGCGGGGAAAGGCGCGAAAACCAGCTGCTGTTGTTCGACATGGGCAACCCCCTGGCCGGTGACATCGAAACGCCACGGCACCAGCAGCACGATGCCGCCCGCGATCAGCAGCATGCGCCACAGCCGACGGCGGTGCCGGGTGATTTCGGCGCCGCGCGCCCGCCAGACGGACAACTCGGCCCAGATCGGCCGCAAGACGAACCAGCCGACTTCCACGGCCATCAGAAAAATGCCCAGCGCCTTGAAGAAGAAGTGATACACCGCCCAGGCGATGCCGAGAAACAGCACCAGCCGATACAACCAGGTCACCAGGGCGAATGCCACCAGCGCGTGGCGCTTGCGCGGCGGAAAATGTTCCGGCCAGGGATCGGCGAAGCCCAATAAGTGGCGGCGCAGCCAGACCCGGGCCTGGGCGCCGGCGCGTTCGTGCAGGTTGGGAAAATCCAGCAGATCGGAGAGGATGAAATAGCCGTCGAAGCGCATGAAGGGGCTGGCATTGAGCGCCAGTGACAGCACCCAGCCGGTGGTCGCCAGATACAGCGCCGCCTGTCGCAAGGCGCCGTCGTCGAGCAGCGCCCAGGCGAAGGTGGCAAGACCCGCCAGCGCCAGTTCCACGCCGATGCCAGCCACGGAAATCGCCAGCCGCTGCCGATGAGAACGCAGCCGCCAGGATTCGCCGGTATCGGTGTACAACACCGGCCAGAGCACCAGCAGGGCCACGCCCATGTGCGCGACGCGCACGCCAAGGCGCGTCGCCACCAGCGCGTGACCCAGCTCATGAAAAGTCTTGGCCACCGTCAGCGCCAGCAGAAAGCCGAGAATGCCTTCCGGCGTCAGGAGATTGGTCACGCTGTGGGTGAAGTTGTCCCACTGCTGCGCCACCAGCATCAGACCGGCAGCGACGATCGCCGCCAGAATCAGGCGCGCGGTGGGCGAGAACAGCGGCTGCACCAGCGGCGCCAAGCGCGCCAAAAAACGCTCCGGCCGGATCAGCGGCACGCGGATGAACAGATAGTGGTGCAGCCACCAGCGCCAATGCCGCCAGCCGGGCTGCCGCAATTGTCCGAGCAGGCGCTGGCGGCCGTTTTCGGACAAAGCCAGTAGCTGATGTTGTTCGAGAAAACGCGCAAAGGCTTCGACCTGCGCGGCATCCGCCGCCAGCGGTGTTTTGGCGGCGATGTCCGCCGCAATGCGGGCCGGGTCGCCGGGCCAGCGCAGCAGGCATTCATATTCGAGCCAGCCGATGCGATAGAAGCGGTTGCGCACCGGATCCTGGATCACCCAGAATGGCGCGCCATCCTTGTCGGTACCGGACTCGTGGAGCCGCAAATCCTGGCGCAGCGGCGGCAAGCGTTGGCCAGCGGCAGCGTCCGTCAGCGGCGTTGCAATGGCGGCGGGACCGCCGGTCACAATCCGCTCCATTCGCGCAGACTGGCTAGCGGCCGGCGCAGCAGATAGTAGCCAAGCACGACCCAGTCGCCATAAAGCTTGGCTGTGCCGCGCAGGCCGATGCGCGCGCCGTCGTGGCCGTCATCCACGCTGGCGCGCAGCCGGTAGCTGGCGACGCCATCGGGCGAGAGCGTGGCTTGATAGCTGGTTTCGGTAATCCGGCCGGAGATTGGTGAGAGGGGGTGCACGGTGAGAAACAGTTTCACCGGCGCGCCGACGTCGAGCGCGATTGCATTGGCCACCGGCAGATGGATCAGGATGCCCGGCTTGGCCGGATTGGCCAGCAGCATGATGCGCTCGCCGGTAACCACCGGCCGACCCTTCCATTCGTCGGGATCGGCGAACACGGCGACACCGTCGTAGGGTGCGACCGCGTTCACTCGCGCCAGCTGGGCCTGCACGGCGGCCAGTTCGGCGCGGCGTTCCTCGGCGCGGCCGGTGAGCGCCGCGAGTTCCGCCTTGCTGCGGCTGCTGTCGAACGCCAGTTGCGTGGCGGCAAGCAGCTCGGCATCGGCGACGGCGACGGCTTTTTTCGCCACTTCCAGCCGGTTGCGGAGGGTGGTGTCGTCGAGCGAGAACAGCGCATCGCCGGCCTTGACCGGCTGATTCGGCCGGACATGCACGGTACTCACCACGCCGTCGAGGGCGGCGGTGATCGCCATCGCATCGACCGGCACGATTTCCGCCGGCGCCAGCGCGGTCTGGCGCACCGGCAGGAGAAAAAACACCGCCAGTCCGGCCAGGAGCAGGCGCCGTTGCTTGCGGCCGAGCTTTTGCCAGCGCGCCTTGAAAGTCGGCCGTGGCGAGCCGGCGAGCATTTCCCAGCAATAGGCCCAGGTCTGGGTCAGCCGGGTCAGGGCAGCGGCAATGGGTTCGGGCGGCGGCGCATCGAGCAGGAAACACAGGTGGCCGAGCACCTCCCCGGAACGGCGGGACAGCGGTAGCACGCAGGCCCCCGCCGGCCACCATTCGCGCCAGCCTTGCGCCACGTCTTCCGGCGCGCCGGCCAGCGCCTCCGGCGTGGCGGCAAACCAGCCGCCGGTGGCGGGCAGGCGGGAGCGCAGCCAGGGCCAGGCGCGCTTCAGCCAGAGCAGATAAGGGCTGTCTTCTTCCGCCTTGGCCAGGCCGGAAATGGCCAGCAAGGCGCCATCGGCGGCGAACACCAGCGCCTGGCGGAAGGGCAGCAGCGCAAAGCTGTCGTTGGCCATGCTGAAGGTCAGCTCGGCCGGGGTTTGCGCCGCGCGGGCACGGGCTTCCAGATCGGCCGTCAATGCAGCCAGGGCGTGTTCGGGAGTCATTGGCTGGCCCGCTGTCTTGATCAGAAACGATCCGCCGGAAAATCAGCGGTCGATCTTGAAATGCGCGATGCCGCTCATCCCGGCCAGGAGTTCCGGCTGGGCGCCGTCCATGCGGGCTTCCAGCTCGATGGTCTGCGCCACGGCATCGACCCGGGCATTGATGGCGGTGACATGCGCCGGATAGCTGCGGCCGGTTTCATTGATCGTGACTTCGAACGCGGTCCCCTCGCGTAGCGCGCGCAGCCAGCGGGAAGGCACGTTGAGGCGGATTTTCAGCGGGCCGTCGCTGACCATTTCCACCAGCGGCGCACCGACATTGACACCTTGATGCGGCTTGACATGGATTCTCACCACGCGGCCAGTGAATGGCGCGGCCACCGTGCATTGCCCGGTCTGGGCACGGGCGACGCCAATCGCCGCCTTGGCTTTGTCGGCCGCGGCGGTGGCCAGGGAAACCTCCATGTCGCCGGCGGCGTCGAGTTTGCGCAAGCCTTCCTTGGCGGTCAGGGTTTCCTTGGCCGAGGCGTATTCGGCTTCGGCCATGCGCAGGCGGGCGGCGGCTTCGGCGCAGTCGAACGCCACGACGGTGTGGCCTTTGGCTATCCGACCGCCGAGTCGGGCATTCAACCGGGCGATGCGGCCGTTCATTTCGGCAACCAGGACGGTTTCCAGTTCGGGGCTGAGCAGAACGCGAATGGCATTCGGCTCTTCCGGCATTGCCGGCGCGGATTTATTGACGGCCACGGGTGGCGGCGGGCGTTTGGTCGCGCCGCCCGCCGGCGGGACCGGCGACTGCGCCACGGCGGGGCCGCTGCCCAGCAGGGCCAGCATGACAGCGGCCCAGGGCGGAATGAATTTCATGAGATTTCGTTTGTCGTGACAGGGCATCCGGCGGATCGGTCGCATCAGTTGTTCTTGGCGGTCACTTTGAACACTTGTCCTTGCCATTGATTCAAGGTGGCGCCGATGGCGGTGGCGAGGGTCTTCACGTCGTGGCTATCCACCGTTTCGGGCAGTACGTCCAGGCCCACCGAATTGTAGAGCCGGCCCCAGGCGGCCTGGGCGTTCGAATAGGCGGCATAACGTTGATATTCGGCCAGCAGCACCCGCGCTTCAGCGCGGATCACTTCCAGTTCGGAATCGAACTTGCTCTTTGCGGCGGCCTGGGCGAAGTGGTAGAGCCGCTGGTCGACGCGCAGGCTTTCCTCGGCGAACGACAGCTCATCCAGCGACAGGGCATAGCGCTGCACGCCGACGCGCACCTGGGTCAGTACCGCCATCGACAACGCCATGCGCCGCATGTCGTCGGTCTTGTTTTGGTTTTCGTGGGCCTGCTTCAGCGACGGCCATTGCGCCAGTTTGAGAATGTTCCACGACAGCCGTACGCTGGTATCGAACCAGCTGCTGTTGTAGTTGTACTTGTTGGAATCGTATTGCGGGCCGGCATCGATGTTGAGATTGGGCCACAGCAGCAGCTTGGCGGCCTTGATGTCGTTTTCGGTGACGCGGCGGCGATACCATTCCTCCATGATCTCGGGGCGTTTTTCCAGCGCCATGGTTTCGAGGTCGGCAACATTGGTGGGTGGCGGCGGCAAGGTGAATTCACGCTGATCGATCAGGGTATAGGTCGTGCCCGGCGGAATCGACATCAAGGCCGTCAGTTCCGCGCGCGCCAGTTCCAAGTCCTGGCGGCGCAGGGTCAGCAGATTGACCGCATCGAGCAGCGCGCGTTCATAGGCGAGCACTTCCGCCTGCGGCATCAAGCCTTCCTTTTCCACCTGCTTGGCGCGTGCCAGCGCGGTATTGACCCGCGCCAGCAGGGCATCGACGCGGCCGATCAGTTTTTGCGCGCCGAGTGCCCGCCAATAGCTGTTGCGCACGTCCTGCAAAACGTTCTGCACCACCTTGCGCCGGCGTTCCTCGGCCATCAGCACCTGGTCGGCCTTTTGTTGCGCGCGGTAGTAGGACACCCCGAAGTCCAGCGCATTCCAGGAAAAGGTCAGGTTCGCCAGGGTGCGGTGGCGCTCCTGTGAGGTGGAGGGGCGCAAGGTCTCCAGACCGTCCTCGATGCCCACCGAGCGACCGCCGGAATCGTTGTTGCGATCGACATAGCCCGCGCCGGCCACTAGTCGAGGCAGCATTTCGTAGGTGGAAACATCGAACAGGCTTTGCGACAGCGCCGTTTCCATCAGCTTGAGCTTGTAGTCGAGGTTGTACTTCAACGCCCGCGCCGCCGCATCTTCAAACGTGAGTGGCGCGGTGATCGGCTCCTGTTCGGCATACATTTGCACGCGGTCCTGGCTTACCCGATCTTTGATTTCCTTGTCGGTATAGGGAATCGGGCTGACCGTGCCGCAACCGGCGAGAAACAGCGCGCAGCAGGCGGTCAGCACGCGGGGAGAAGAAGGAATGACGTTTTTCTGTGCGTGATTTTTCATGGTCTTCATCGTCAGAGGCAAAGGTTATCGAAAGGTCGCATGATCATACGGTCAGCGGTCACGCGGGGACACGCGCTGGCTGCGCGGCGCGCGCGCTCAACGGCAAGCGGCCCGTGCCGCCGCGCAGCTGCTCGGCGAACGATGGCGCGGGGCTGCCGTTCCAGGGCGCGACCGGTTCGATGTCGCCGGCAATGGCGACATTCGCCGGCGGCGGGATCCGTGACGCATCGGCGCGCGGCGTCGCGGCGGATTCCGCGGTTGGCCGCGCTTCCGCCGGGGGACGCGACGGCTGGCTTTTCAGTTGCTTTTCCAGTAGTTGCCGCGCATCCGGCTGAAAAAGCTCCGGCGTCGGCAGCACATGGTCGCTGCTCAAAGTGATGCGGCCGTAGCGGCCGTCCACCACGCGACCGATGAATGTCGCGCGCTGCTGGGCATCGCGCACCGCGTGCTGGACAAACAGGTTGGGGTCCATGCCGAGGTCCAGCGTCTGCGAGGACAGCCGGATATCGCCCGACGCCACCCATTCCGGCCGGCCGAAATAATGCGCGTCGTCCGCCATGCGTTCCGCATGGGCGCTCTCCACCGCGGGATTCACATAGACGATGGGGTGGAAGGGGATCGGCAGCCGGCGCACGTCGTTGAAGCGCTCGGCAAGGAAATACACACTTGGATCGGTAATCAGCGGTGGGTTGCCGGCGATAACGACGATATTCAAGGTCGCACTATCGGTGGAATGGCCGTCGCTGATGGTGTAGGCAATTGGCGGTACCCCGCCGGTCCAGCCGGGTGCGGGAATGAAGGTGTAGCCGCCATTGGCGTTGATCGTGATCTGACCAACGCCGGGAATGGTCGCCATGCCGCCAGCCGGATGCGTCGTACCGTGAATGGTGAAGTCGACCACGGTCAGTGGATCGCCTTCCGGGTCGCTGTCGGCCACATCGCCGCCACCGCCGGTAAGGACGTTGCCGCTGATCGGCGTGTCTTCCGGCGTGCTGCGGGTATCATCGTTGGCGACCGGCGGACGGTTACCGGTGATGGTGACGGTGAGCGTGGCGGTGGACGTATCGCCGTCGTGGTCGGTGATGGTGTAGGTGAAGCTGTCGGTCAGGCTGCCGGCGGTCAGGGCGATGACCGCCGGGTTGGTCGGGTCCACCATGTAGGTGTAGCTGCCATCGGCGTTGAGGTGGAGCGCGCCATACTGACCGCTGGTCGAGCCGCCGACCACGCCGGCGATGCTGCCAGTGACCGCCGTGACCGGCCCGGCCGCCGCCGCGCCGTCGGCGCCGATGGCGTCGTTGCCATAGACGTTGCCGGTGATGCTGCCGGTCTGCTTGAGGAGTGAGGTGCTGTCGTCGGACGCCACCGGCGTGTCGTCGATGATCTGCACGGTCAGGTTGCCGGCGGCGCTGGTTCCACTTTGATCGGTGACGGTGAGCGCGATATCGTCGCTGCTTTCGGTGGCGCCCGGTTGGTCGAGCGGTGCCTTGAGCGTATAGGTGTAGTTCAGTGTGCCGGTGGTGGGCGCGGCAGGGTCGCCGGATGAAGTAAAGCCGGTGATCCGCAAGAGGCCTTCGCCGGTGTCGATGGCGGCGGAGGGTGAAGCAGTGGTGAAGCCGTTCAGTTGCGCCACGGTGAAGGTAGTGCCGCCGATGGTGACCGAATCCATGCCGTCGGGGGCGCTGACGTTGATTGCGCCGGCTGTCGTTTCGCTAGGGTCGCCGGCCGAGGTGAGGCCATGCTCCAGCACGGTGGCTTCGCCCGTCGCCCCGGCATTGCCGTCCACCGGCGTGATGCTCGGCCCGCCGTCGGTGTGGCCGTGAATGGTGATGGTGAGCTGCGCCGTGTCGATCTGGTTGCCGGGGTCGCGCACTCCGTAGGTGAAAGTTTCGGTCAGGGTTTGCCCGGTCAGCAAGGCATTGACGGCGGGGTTGGCGTTGTCGACTGCGTAACTGTAGCTGCCGTCGGCGTTCAGGGTCAGGCTGCCGTACTGACCGGTGAGCGGCGTGCCGAGCGTGCCGGCGGTGCCGCCACCGATTTCGGTACCGGTGCGGATGCCCGCGACGCTCAGCTCGGCGGTGGTGTTGTCCGGGTCGTGGTCGGGCGTGCCGTCGGTGATGACGTTGCCGGTGGCGGGCGTACCGATGTCCTCGTTGATGCTGTTGGTGTCGTCCACACCCACCGGCGGGTCGTTGGTGGCAGCGAGGGTGATGGTGCCGTTGATGGTCACGGCATTCAGTGGCGCCGGGCCGCCGGCATTACCTCCCGGCTGGGCGTTGTTGCCATCGTTGAGTACCACGCTGTAGCTGCGCGTGGTGTCGGCGCCGAAGTTGGTGGGATTGTCGCTGGTGTTTTTGTACTGGATCGCGGCGAGAATGGCTTCCACATCCGACACGGTCGCTGCGCTGGTAAGCGTGATGACCAGCGGCGTGTTGCCGGTGCCGCCGCTGGTGCTGGCGATGCCGGCGGTGACGCCACTGGCGACTTGCAGCACGTCACCGGCCACGCCGTCGGTGAGTGCGACAGTGATCGTGCCGGCGCCAAAAGTCGGCGCTGACAGGACGGCGGTGGTGGTCAGGTCGATGTCGCCGAGCGTGCCGGAGTTGAGCAGGGCAACCGGGTCGATGGACGTGCCGCTGCCGGTGCTGGTGTTTTCCGTGACCGTGGGGTTGGTGGCAGTGTTGGTCAGGGTTGGCGCGTCATTCAGTGGCGTGACCGTGGTGTCCAGCTTGTGGGTAGCCGACCAGGTGCCGGTCGGGTTGCCGACCGTGGCGCTGATGTCGTTGCTGGCGTTGAAAACTTGCGCGCTGTCCGCGACCCGCACCGTAAGGCCGCCCGGCGTGCCGTTGTAGTTGGCGACCGGCACGAAGCGCAGGCTGGCGGTGGTGGGCAGGATCAACGCGCTGGCGTCGCTCGGCGTGCCGATGGTGTTCCAGCCGCTGCCCGTGTTGTATTCCCAGACGCCTTCCGTGCTTGCGTTGGCGGTATTGCCGACGATGGCGATGCCGCCAAAAGGAGTTTCCGCATTGCCGCCGCCGGTGATGCCCATCTGGTCATCGGTGGCGTCGGCATAACCGAAACCGAGGCTGGCCACCGTGGCGCCGGACGGGTTGGTGCTGTCTTCGGGGATGCTGGTAAGCGTGGTGTCGGCGCCGGTGGGGCGGTCGTTGACGTTGCTGACGGTGGTGGTCAGGGTGACGGCGTTGCCGGCGTCGCTGTAGCGCGTGCTGCCGCCGGCGTTGGCGCCCGAGACGTCGACAGTGCTGCCGCTGGCGACCGCGCCGCTGCTGCTGTCAACGAGGCGCACATTCAGCCCGCCGGGGGTGCCGTGGAAATCCGCCGCCGGGTCGAAGCGCAGCTTGGCGCCAGTGTCGAGCAGCAGGGCGTTGCTGGCCGACACGGCGGGCAGGTCGGTCCAGGTCGTGCCGCCATCGGTCGAATACTGCCATTTGCCCTGGGCGGCGATGGCGTTGTTGGTGGTGATGGCGATGCCGGCGAAGCTGTTGGCGCTGCTGCCGCCGGTGATGCCGTCCAGGGCGTCGGAGAATTTGCCGCCGAACAGGTTGTTCACCGTATCGCCGCTGCCGCCATCGGTGTCCTCGGTGGCGGCGGGCAGCGTCACCGGCGTGGCGTCGGTGCGCGTCGGCGCGTCGTTCACGCCATTGACCGTGACCGTGAAGGTGCGGATGGTTTTCAGGGCGTTGCCGGCGTCAACGTAGTCGTAATCGCCGGGATTGGCGGTGGCATCGTTGGTGTCGCCCGTCAGTGAACCCGGCCGCGTACCGGTGTTGCCGTTGTCGTTGTAGACCACGGTGACGGTGAGGCTGCCGTTCCAGTCGGCCGGAGTCGGCGCGCCGGCTTCGTCGGGGAAGGCGATGGTCAGCGCCTGCAGGCGGGTATTGAGCTGGGCCTCGGTGGCGCCGGTGATGGTGATGGAGCTGGTGCCAAGGCCGCTCACGCTGCCGCCTGCTCCACCCACGGTACTGATGGTGCCTTTGCTCACCGTGACGGTAGTGGACATGGTGGTCGCGCCATTGTCATCCGGGTCAGCGATACCGAGACCGGCATTGCCGGCGTTGAGCGTCAGTGTGCCCGCGCCCTCGTTGACTGTGACGTTGTTGGCAGTGACTGCGCCCGGGTCGTTGATCGAGGTGATGAACAGCGGGCGCGTGTTGCTTACGACGTCATAAACGCCATAGGGCGAGACCTTGGTGGCGTAGGCGTCGAAGCTGTCGGTTGCTGGCACGGCGGGCAGGCCGGGCTGTTGGTTGCTGGCGCCGCCGTTGGCACCGCCGGTGAGCGCACCGGTTGCCGCATCGCGCAGGCGGTCGTCGGCGATGACTTCGATGCTGTAGGTGGCATCGAGGTTGGCGTTGCCGAGGTTGGTGAACTGGACTTGCAGGCCGGCGAGGTAGCTGTTGATGTCCGTCAGCGTGCCGCGCAATTCGAGGGCGGCGTTGCTGCCGGAGAGCGTACCATCCACGGTGACGCTGCCCGGCGTGCTGCTGCCCAGGACGATGCCGAGGCTCGCGTACTGGGCGACGCTCAGTGGATTGCCGCTACCGTCCAACACCCGCACCGTGGCCTGGATGGTGCCGTCGGTTTCGCCGGTGGCATAGCCGTCGCTGCTGTCCACGTCGCCGATCGAGAAGCCGGGGACGGCGACTGCGGAAGTGTCCGGAATGGTGACCGTCGTGGCGGTGCGGTTCACCGTCGGCGCGTCGTTGATCGCGGTGAGGGTGATGTCGCTGACGATGTTGGACGGATTGGCGGCCACGCTGCCCGCGCCGACGTCGCCGCCGATGCGCGAGCCGGCGTCGTTGAACGTCAGGGTCAGGGTCACGTCGCCGGTGGCGCCGCCGTTGGTGTCGTGATTGACGTTGGTGGCGCCGGTGTAGAACAGGCCGCCGGTGGCGTCATCGGCGGTGTTGGCGAAGTTGCGTCCGTTGAGCAGCGCCTGGATGTCGGCGGCGCGGCCGGTGAGGGTGACGCTGCCGGTGTTGTCACCGGCGATGGTGACGGCCTGGCCGCCGCTGGGCGTGAGGCTGGTCTGCGCGCCGCTGGCGCCGATGCCCAGCGTGCCGCTGCCGACCGAGACGGTGACGGTGACGGGCGTGCCGAAGGCGGCGGATTCGGGGTCGGAGACGGTGAAGCCGTTGATCGGGGTGCGCGTGTCCTCGTTGATGGTGAGCGAGCCGGGACCGGTGAAGGCGGGTATCTGATTGATGCTGGAGGCACGCAGGTCCACCGTGGCGGCGCTGAGGTTGGGGTCGCTGGCGGCGGGCGAGGGGGCGGTCGTCCAGTCGTACACCGTGTTCGGTACGGCGGTCGGCGTGGCGGCCTGGTTCAGTTCGCCGCCGTTGGCGTCGCTACCGGTCGCGGTCAGATTGCCGGAGGCATCGCGCATGCGGTCATCCACGATGACTTCGAGTTTGTAGCGCGCGTTGGCGTCGTTGGCGAAGGTGACGCTCAGCCCGGCCAGGGCGGCGTTGACCTGGGCGCGGGTGCCCTGGATTTGCAGGAGGTCATTGTTGCCGTTGTGGGTCACCGTAACGCCGCTGCCCGTGTCGTAGCCGATGCTGACGCCGCCGCCAGCGAAACCGGTCGTGTAGTTACTGATCGGGTTGCCGGAAGCGTCGAGGATGCGCACGGTGGCCTGGACGAAGTCGGTTTCGCCCGCACTCACGCCATCGGTGAAGTCAGGGTCGGCGATGCTGAAGCCCGTGACCTTGTTGTTGGCCGCATCGGTGCTATCGATGTCGATAGGGCCGCCGGGCGCGGTAACGGCGGGCTTGTCGTTGGTCTGGCTGAGGGTGATGAGGAAGGCGTTGCCGGTGTCTTCCAACACCCCGTCGTTGACCACGAACAGGAATTTGTCGTTGTAGGTGCCGAGCGTATCCGTGGTTGGGTTGCCGATTTCCGTGCCGTTGTGCTTGTAGGTGACTTTCCCGGCGTTGATGTCGGCCTGCGTGAAGGTGGAGCCGACACCCAGCGTGGCGCCGTTCAATTGCAGCACGCCCAGCGTTGGTGCCTGGGTGATGCGGTACTGGCGCTGGACGGTAGTGTTGTCCGAGTCGATGGCGGTGAGGTAGGCGCTGGTGATGGTGGCCGTGCCGCCTTCGGGGACGTTGGCGAGGATTTCGTTGGCGCCGGTTGTCGCGCCGCCGTCGGGGATGGTGGCGCCGATGGTCGGGTCAGAGTCGCCCGGCTTGTCGGCGACCAGCGGGGCGTAGTTGACCGGGATGACCTGAATGGTGGCGCTGGCGACGGCGCTCTGGTTGGACTGGGCGGAGCCATCAATCAGCGTGGGCGTGGAGGTGTTCGTGGCGAGGGCGTCGTTCGGATTGGCCAGATCGTCGCGCACCACGTAGCTGAAGTGCAGGTTGGGGCCGCCGCTGTAGGCGAGCGGTTCGCTGCCGTCGTGCACGTAGCGCAGGCCCGAGGTTTCGCCGCCGACGTCGGCAGTGAGCAGGGTGCTGGGCAGCCATTCGCCCGCATTGACAGTGACCCAGGCGTTGCCATCCCAGCGTTGCAAGGTGCCATGCGCCGTGCCGCCACCGTCCTTGACCACGTCGGTGATCTGGAACCAGAGAAAGTCCTGCGCGCCTTCGCCGGTTTGCTTGACCGGGTCCTGGCTCAGATCGGCGTCGTTCATGCCGATGACGCTGCTGCCCAGGCGCACGACGTTGGTGTTGCCTTCCGTCACCTGCGCCGTGCCGCCGCTGGCGGTGGGGCGGTCGTTGGTGGGGGTGATGTTCAGGGCGAAGCTGCTGGTGTGATGGTTGGGCGTGCCGTCGTTGACGGTGTAGCCAAAGCTCGCGGTGTGGTTTTCGCTGCCGTCGTGAACGAAGCGGATGTTGTCGGCATCGATGTCTGCCTGCGTGAACTGGCCGTTGGTGGGGATCGCCGTCCAGGTGCCGCCGACATTGCGCTGCACCGTGCCGTTGGGCGGCTGGCTGGTGAGGGTGTAAACGGTTTCCGCCGGGGGACTGGGGACGGAAACGTCGTCCGCCGGGTTGCCTGGCGTTCCCATGTTGTCGGTGCGGGTGATGGTGTAGCTCAGCACGCCGCTGTCGATGGCGTAACCGCCACCGACGCCGACGTTGGCCTCGTTCCAGGTGGCCGCGCCGTTGCCGTTGGGCATGCCGCCCGTGGGGACGAAGGTATAGTCCATGTTGCCGCCGCCGTAGCCCGGTGTGGCGGGGCGGGGCGGGCCTTCGTAGGGGTCGTGGCCGGGTGTGGCATCCGCGGTCACGTTGATGTGGAAGGTCTGCGTGGCGATGGCGCCGGTGGGTGTGCTGCGCAGGCCGCCTTCGCGCCCGCCGGCGGGGTTGGCGGGGTCGGTCCACACGTCGTAGCCGAAGGCCGAGTCGCCCACCGTGAAGGTGAAACTGTCTGGCGTGTTGGCCGCGACGTCGGTGGTCTGGTAGTAGCGCACCTTGCCCGCGTCCACGTCAGCCTGGGTGAAGCGGCCGCCGTCGCCCAGCGTGATCCAGCCGTCGCCGTCATAGCCGGCGCCACCACCGACATTCAACTGGATTTCGCCCTGGGTCGGGCGGGTGCCGATGGTGTAAACGAGCTGGTTGGCGGGGGTGGTCTGATTGATGTCGGCGGGGTTGCGGTCGGCGTCCTGGATTTGCAGCATCGCGGTGGTCAGGGTGACCGGGGAACCGCTCACCCTCTCCGCGACGCTGAGCGCCGTGCCCGTGCTGGCGTGGGCATTGGTCAGCGTCGGGTCGTCGTTGTTCGGCAGCACCGCGAGGGTGATGGTCCGGTCGGTGGTGCGCGGCGTGCCTTCGCCGCCACCGGCGTCGGTGACGTGGATCTGGTAGGACGGCGCGGTGGCGCCCGGTGCGTTCGGTTCGGCGCCGTTCTGGAAGAACTTGAGTTGCGTGGCGAGGTTGGCGCGCTGGGTGGCATCGAGCGTCACCGTGCCAGTGAGCGCCTCGTCGGCGTCCACGACGTTGTTGTTGTTGGCGTCGAGGAACAAGGTGCCCTGGCCACCGGTGTCGATGTGGTCGATGACGATGGTGGCATTGGCGAGCGTATCGTAGCTGTCGCCCAGGTTGATGGTCGGGGCGACTGCCTTGACCTGGCCTTCGATCAGCGTCGGGCTGTCGCTCACGGTGGGGGCGACGTTCTTGGGCGTGACGGTGATGGAAAGCGTGCCGTTGGTCGTCGCGCCGCCGCCGTCGCTGACGGTGACGTTGAAGGTGACGGTGGCGTTGCTGGCGATGTCGGCGCCGTTGTGGGTGTAGGTGAGGCTGCCGAGGCTGGTGACCGGGATGACCGAGCCGATGACCACTGCACCGCCGTTGTAGCTCAGGGTGCCAGACCCCGGCAGCGAGGTGATGGTCACCATCTGCTGGCCGATGACCTGCTGGCCGGTCAGGATGTCCACGTCGAGGGTGTTGGCGTCGGTGGCAAGCTGAACCAGCGAAAACGCATTGCTGCCGCCTTCGCTGACGGTGAGGGCGACGCCGCTGCCGAGGTCGGGCGCGTCGTTGACGGCGGTGACGGCGATGTTGGTGATGGACAGGGTGTCGGAGCCGCCATTGCTCACGTCGGTGGCGGTGAGGTCGATCTGCGGCGTGAAGCCGGCGGTCGAACTGTTCTTGTTGGCTTCCGGCGTATATTGCAGGGAGGCGAGCGCGGCGTTGATCTGGGCCATCGAGCCGCTGAGGGTGAAGTCGGCCGTGCCGTTGCTGCCGGCGCTGACCGTCGCGCCGCCCAGGGCGGTGAAGTTGGCGGTGCCGCCGGTGGTCTGCACGCGCAGCGTCATGCTCGCCGGATTGTCGGCATCGCTGATGCTGAGGCCGCTGATGGCGAGCGGCGTGTCCTCGGCGGTGCTGCGCGGCGTGGCGGCGTTGGCGTCGTTCACGGCGGTGGCGGCGAGCAGGTGGTCGTAGGCCTGCATGTCCACCGTGCTCAGCGCCAGTGCGGCTTCGATGGCGCCGGTGCGGGCTTCCAGCGTCCAGTCGCCGCCCCTGGCTGCCGCGCCGGTGGCGTCGGTGGAGGCGGCGATGTCGGCGCCGGTGAGACTGGCGAATTGCGTGAGCAGGGCCTGCCCTGCTTGGCCCTGGCCGATGTCGCAGCCGAACAGCAGGATGTCGGCGGTGGCGGTGAGGTGGGCGCCCCAGGCTACGACTTGCGCGGCTTCGGCGGCGAGGGTGGTGCTGTCGAGGTTGTCGCTGCCGAGCGCGAAATGGCCGGACGTACCGTGACTGACGATCTGGATGGCACTGAAAACGCCGCCCCTGGCGAGCTCGTCGCCGATGGCGGCAAGGCCGGACTGGTTGGCCTGCACGATCAGCACGGTGACGTTGGCCGGCAGATGGGCAATCAGGCTCTGGTAATCGGCAACCCGGGCGTCGATCACCAGAAGGGTGCCGCCGGAGCCTTCCGCCGGATGGGCGGGCGTGGCCTCGACGGCGGGCTTGGTGGCGTCGGCGGCGCCAGCATGCGTGGCCTGATCAGATGCCTGCCGCGTGCTGGCATCGGCGATGTCATGGTGATCGGCGACGGCAACGGCGGCGGCGCCATCGAACAACACGCGTGGCTCCAAGGCCAGCACCATGGATGCCGGGCGCAGGGACGGACGGGATGCGGTGGATTGGATCATGGTGACGGCTCCTTGTTTGCGGCGGCTGCGCAGGACAGGAAAAATTTGTGCTCAATATTCGCGTATTGTCCTTGTCAGACAGCCTTTTCGGGAAGGAGGTAATTGTAAAAAATACGCTAAATCCGTTGGCGATGTGAGACATGCCGTGCGCGTGCCGCGCCCGGCTCTAGAATTGACCACTGCAGCATGGTCATGGTATAAAAAACTCCTTCCTCCGCGCGCGGCGGGATATCGAATTCCTCCGCGCGCGGCGGGATATCGAACGATCCTATTTCACGTCATGAAAATTTGCATTCTCGAAGACGAACCGGAACATGCCGCGCAACTCGTGACCATTCTCAACCAAGCCGGTCACCACTGCGACATTCTGGCGACGAGTGGCGATCTGCTGCGGAGGTTGGCGCGAGACAGCCATGACTTGTTGATTCTCGACTGGATGATGCCGGAGACGAGCGGAATCGAGACCTTGATCGCGTTGCGCGAGCGGTCCATCGATACCCCCGTGCTCTTCGTCACTGCTCGCGATGCCGAAGAGGACGTGGTTGCGGCTTTGCGCGCGGGAGCGGACGACTACCTGGTCAAGCCGCCGCGTCCGGGCGAGTTGCTGGCGCGCATCGAGGCATTACACCGGCGCGCCGGCGGTGGCGATCGGCGCACCGTGAGCATGCCGCCCTATCGCTTCGATAGCGATGTTGGCGATGCTTGGCTGGGTGATGAGCGCATCGATCTGACCAGCCGCCAGTTCAGTCTGGCGGTTTTGTTGTTTCGTCAGCCAGGCCGCCTGTTCTCGCGCGATCACCTGCTTGCGGCCATTTGGGGCGTTGGCACCCAGGTGCAGACCCGCACGCTGGATATCCATATCAGTCGTCTCCGCGCCTTGTTGCGCATGGGGCCCGAGAACGGCTGGCGGATCGCTTCGGTGTATGGTTATGGTTATCGATTGGAACGCTTCGGCGATGTGTGAAAACGTCATGATTCGTCCCCTGCTGTTCATTGAGTCTGGTCGTTGTCGCGTCGCTGGCCTGCATCAATGCGCGTGGCGCGGAGGATCTGTTTCTGCTGACCATCCGCCCCGGGGATACGCTGATCGGCATCAGTCAGCGTTATCTGGATCGCGTCGATCGCTGGCCGGCGCTCAAGACGCTCAACAAGATTGACAATGAATTCCATCTGCCGCCTGGCGGCGTACTCCGCATCCCCGCCGCATGGTTGCGCTGGCGCGGCGGCAATGCCGAGGTCGCATATATCCACGGCGCGGTGCGCGGTACGCGCGGACCGTTGGCCGTCGGCATGCGTCTGAGCGAGGGCGAAACGTTCGATACCGGCGACGATGGCATGCTGACCTTGCGGTTGCGTGATGGCGCCAGTGTGACTTTCCCGCCTGGCACCAAGGCGCGGCTGGGCGTGCTGCGACAGGTGCAAGGCACCTCACTCGATGATACGGCGATCGACCTCGAACGGGGCGCGACGGAAAGTCGCGTGCCTTCGCTGCGCTCGTCCGGCTCGCATTACGAGATACGCACCCCGCGCGTGGTGACGGCCGTGCGTGGCACGCATTTTCGCGTTGCCGCCGCGGACGGCGTCAGCCGCCATGAACTGCTTGCCGGCGCATTGCAACTCGCTGGCGATGGCGGCTCGGCTCGACTCGCGCCCGGTCAGGGACTGCGTGCCGACGGCGGGCGTCTTGGCGCCGCAGTGGCGCTGCTGTCCGCGCCTGATCTATCCACCCTGCCGGATACGGTGACGCGCACCGTTGCACGCCTGCGGCTGTCTATCACCGACAATACGGGCGTCTCTGGATGGCGCTGGCAAGTGGCGGAGGATGTCGATTTTCTGCGATTGCTGAAGGACGAGCGCACCACGGCGCCAGAATGGACGTTGGCCGGACTGCCCGACGGCGACTACTTTTTGCGGGTGCGCGCCGCGGATATCCATGGCATCGAGGGGCTGGATGCCATGCGCTCTTTTGCCTTGCGTGCTCGACCCGAGCCGCCGGTGATGCTTGCCCCAGCGCCCGCTGGCCTGATCGCGGGAGCGCCTGTGCTGCGTTGGGCGCAAAATGCCGAAGCCGCCTGCGTTCGGCTTCAGGTCGCGCGCGATGCGGCGTTCACCGATCTGCTGGTGGAGCGCGCCGGCATCTGCCAGAGCCAGTTCGCATTCGCCGCCGCCTTGCCGCCGGGCAATTACCATTGGCGTCTGGCCTCGCTGCGCGTCGACGGCTATGCCGGCCCGCTGGGTGATGCGGCTGTCTTTCGCCAGATCGAGCCTACCACCATGACGCCGCCGGAAGTCGCGGACGGCGCGGTGCGGTTGTCCTGGTCCGGACCGGCCGATCTGCGCTATGTCGTGCAGATCGCCGCTGCGCCAGATTTCGCCGTGCCGGTTCGCGAAATGGAAGTCGCCGGCACGCAGACCCGGATCGATGGACTCGGCGGCGGCGTTTATTACGTGCGCACCCGGCCCGTGCTACCGGGCGACAATGCACCCTGGTCGACTACCCAGCGTTTCGAAATCCCCGTGAAGGCGCCTTGGTGGTTGCTGCTCCTGGTCGCGCCCTTGCTGTTGTGAGATTGTCGTGAACCGATTGGACCACGTGCTGCGGGAATGGGGGCTGCTTGCCGTATTCCTGAGCGTCTTGCTGCTGGCGATGCAACATGGCCGCTGGCTGGAACGCGCCGACTTCTGGTTTTATGATTTGGCGCTCGATTTCGACGCAGCGCGTTCGTCAGCGATCACGACGAAACCAGCGTCGACGGAACCGCTGATCGTCGCCATCGACGAGGCGAGCCTGGCCCGCTACGGCCGCTGGCCCTGGTCACGCCGGACATTGGCCGAACTGCTGGATCATCTGGCCGCGGCCGCTCCCGGCCCGGTGCTGCTCGATGTCCTGTTGACTGAACCCCAGGCCGATGATCCGGCCGCCGACGCGCGCCTGGAGGATGCCCTCGCCGTGCTGTCTCGACGCACTGACGGGACTGGCGTGGTGTTGCCGGTGTTTGTTGCCGATGCCATCGGCAGCGGCCTGGTGATTCATCCCTTGCCTCGTTTTGCCGCCACGACGCGACAAGGTCATGTCCTTGCCTTGGTCGATGCCGATGGCGTCACGCGCCGCCTGCAGCCATTGGAATTTCTCGACGGACACCCCTTGCCACATGTTGCCTGGCAATTGTTGGGACAGGCGCCGCCAATCGACGGCGAGTCGCTCGGTGTCGCTTTTGCCGGGCCGCCAGGCCATTTCGAGCGTGTTTCCGCGGCCGACCTGCTCGATGGGCGCATCGACCCCGCTCGTCTGCGCGGTCGCATCGTGCTGGTCGGCGCCACTGTCGTTGGCCTGGGCGACATGCTGGCGACACCGCTGGCCGGGCGCGGCGGGACAATGTCTGGCGTCGAGTTCGTCGCCAACGTCGTTCATGCATTGCGCGACGGACGTCTGATCCGATCTCTCGGCAACGCTGCGACGATGGTTTTGGGGCTGGGCCTGCTCTGGGGATTGCTCGGCCTGTTCTTGGTCACCTCACCGCGATTCGCCCTGCTGGCGACCTGTCTTTTGTGTGGTGGCGCCCTGTTTGGCGCTTGGAGCGGGCTGATCGGTTTTTCACGTTGGTGGCCGCCGGCGGCGCCGATCGCGGTGGCCGCGCTCGCCTACCCGTTGTGGAGCTGGCGACGTCTCGAGGCCAGCCTCGCCGCCATGACGCGGGAGAGTCGGCGTATCACCGGGTTGGTCACGCCGGCGACCGGCGCGGTTTTGTCATCGCCACGGCTGCTCGATCCGGTGGAGAAACGCATCCAGGCCGTAACACAGGCCGTGGATACGATCGCCGCCGCGCTGGTGGTGAGCGGCGACGCCGCGGCTACCCGCCGCCAGCGCGAGGAGATGCTGCGCCATGTCGCCCATGATCTACGATCGCCATTGATTTCATTGCATTCACTAGCCGACATGTTGCGCGCCGACCCGCGCCTGGATGCTGACGATCCGGCCATCGCGCGCATCGATCGCTGTGCCCGCCGCGCGCTGGAGATTTCCGAGCAGTTCATCCTGTTCGGCCGCGCCGAGGACGGTTCGACGGAGCATTTCGGCGAGATGAATCTGCTCGACATCCTGCACCACGTCGCCGACGACCTCTGGGAAGACGCGGGGCGGGTGCCCTATCGCATTCAGCGGCACGCCGCTGTGTCAGGCGCCTGGGCGCGCGGCGATGCGCGTCTGCTGCGCCGGGCCCTACTCAACCTGGGTTGGAATGCCCTGCGTCATGGTCCGACCGATGCGCCCATCCGCGTTTTTCTCGATATCGATGAAGCTGGCAATTTGCGTTTGGGAGTGGCCGATCAAGGCGTTGGCTTCCCCCTTGACGCCAGCATGACGGGGCGATCAAACGGGTTGCATGCCCCAGGCTTCGGCCTGGGTTTGGCCTTGGTCCGCCGCGTAGCGGAAAAGCACGGGATTTTTATGCTCGCAGCCATGGAAGAAAACAGGTTCGCCATCTGGCTGCAATTCCGTGCTGACCAGGTCGAAGTCGTTCGTTGATCCCGGATTGTCCATTAGCCACTTTGCAACCCATGAATGACGGGTGGAGCGGAGGCGTTGGCCCAAAGTCCGGAGAACCAGGCGCGTTTCCGGCGGGGCACGGAAAGCATCAGGCGGTTCTGTGTTGCCGTTCACTAAATTCTGACCCAGGTTTTTCATTTAAAACTGACCCGGCTATTTTTGCGTAGTATACCTACGCGTTTGTGGATAAGTCTGCGGTCTTCGCTGTTTCCTCCTCTCGATTTCTGGTTGCCCTGGTGCGTTTCGGCGTAGTGTCCGACCGATGCTTGAAGCGCCATGACTCGTTGCCGGTTTCCACGATATGGCTGAATCGCCCCGGGTTTTGAGGAGGCTCTTATCTCTGAGAAGATGGAGCCATGATGAGCAAGAAGATTACACCGAAGTATTCCCCCGAAGTACGTGAACGCGCTGTGCGCATCGTGCAGGAGCACCGAGGCGATTACCCATCGCTGTGGGCAGCCATCGAGTCGATCGCGCCCAAGATCGGCTGTGTACCCCAGACCCTCCATGGATGGGTCAAGAAGCATGAGATCGACACCGGCCTGCGCGCTGGCGTGACCAGCGAGGAACGCGAACGCATCAAGGCGCTGGAGCGCGAAGTCAAGGAACTGCGCCGCGCCAACGAGATATTGAAACTGGCCAGCGCGTTTTTCGCCCAGGCGGAGCTCGACCGCCACACCAAGAAGTAATGACCTTCATCGACCGGCACCGGGCCGTCTTCGGGGTCGAGCCGATCTGCAAGGCCTTGCAGGTTGCCCCGTCGGGCTATCACCTTCATGCGGCGCGGCAGGTGAACCCGGCGCTGAAGAGTGCACGCGCCCAGCGGGATGACGCCCTGATACCGCACATCCGGCGGGTGTGGGAAGCCAACCTGGAGGTCTACGGTGCAGACAAGGTCTGGCGGCAAATGAACCGCGAAGACATTCCCGTTGCGCGCTGCACGGTCGAGCGGCTGATGAAGCGCCTGGGTCTGGAAGGCGCCCGGCGAGGCAAGGTCGTAAAAACCACCATCCCCGACAGGAGCGTCCCCTGCCCGCCGGACCGGGTCAACCGGCAGTTCAAGGCCGACCGTCCCAACCAGCTGTGGGTGTCGGATTTCACCTATGTTTCGACCTGGCAGGGCTGGCTCCATGTAGCCTTCGTCATCGACGTGTTCGCCCGGCGCATCGTCGGCTGGCGCGTGAGCCATTCGATGCGCACGGACTTCGTGCTCGACGCCCTGGAGCAGGCGCTGTATGCGCGGCAACCGGAGCGCAATGACA
>JBFXEK010000002.1:0-19385 GCA_050180155.1 Thiomonas sp.
GCGCGGTACGACGGCGTTGGCCGTGGCGACTGCATCCGCCGGTGCCGCGGCGACTGTCTGCTCGCCCGGCGGCTCTGCAGGCAACGCCGCCAGAATGCGTTCGAGCAATTCGGGCACGGCGTCGCCATGCGCCGCGCTGATCGCCAGCGGTTGCCCCAAGCCGAGTTCGTGGAATTCGGCCAGCGCCGGATGCACGGCGCGCCCTTCGGCCTTGTTCACCGCCAGCAGAATCGGTTTTCCGGTTTTGCGCAATTCGGCGGCGATGTGTAGATCTTGCGGACTCAGCCCGGTGCGCAGATCGACCAGAAACACCACCAAATCGGATTCGGCGATCGCCTGGCGCGTTTGCCGCGCCATTTCGTGGACGATGCCGGTATCGACCACCGGCTCGAAGCCGCCGGTATCGACCACGATCACCGGACGCTCGGCCATACGCAGTATGCCGTAGTGCCGATCGCGGGTCAGGCCGGGCAGATCGGCGACGATGGCGTCGCGCGAACGCGTCAGGCGGTTGAACAGGGTGGATTTGCCGACGTTGGGCCGCCCCACCAGCGAGACGATCGGGGTCATGCGCGGCGATCAGTCCGGAACGAAGGCATAGACCCCGCCTTTTGCCGTCACCACCACCATGGTCTTGCCAACGACTACAGGCGCCACCTGGATCGCACTGCCATCCGTGGCGACGCGGCCGACGATGCTGCCGTCCTTGGCTGAAAGAAAGCTGACGTAGCCCTGGTAATCGCCCACGGCCACGGTTTTGCCGACCAGCAGCGGCGCGCTCAGGTTGCGCCATTTCATCTGCGCGTTGGTCCAGCTCGGTACACCGTCGGCACTGGCGTAAGCCTGGACGTCGCCATCGGCCTGCGTGCCGACGACTTCCTGGTCGTTCATGCTCAGCGCGGTGTAGCCATCGGCGGGGCGCGTCCAGAGAATGCGCCCGGTATCGGCATCGATGCAGCCGACGGCAGACTGGTAGGCGCGGGCGCAGACCGTGGAGCCGAGCATCGCCGGTTGACCGGTAATGCCGACCACGCGCTCGACTTCGGTGACCCCGCGCGGTCGCGCCAGCGTCGCCTGCCAACGTGGCAGGCCGTCGGCGAGCGAGTAGGCGTCGATGCGCCCCAGCGCGGTGCCGACCATCACCACGCCGTCGCGCACCACCATGCCGCCGGCCTGCTGCACGAGCAATGACGCGGCGCGACTGTCGGCTTGCCACAGCCGCCGGCCGGTGGCGGCGTCGAATGCGACCACGCGTTGATCGGCACCCTGGACGATGATGCGGCCGTCGGCCACGGTCGGCGGCGTCAGCACGGTGGTGGGCAACTGGTAGCGCCAGAGCAACTGGCCTTTCGGCCCGATCGACACCAGACCGTTGTTTTTGTCCACCACCGCGGTGAACGTGCCATCGCTGCCGACCGCGGCGCTGATGCCAGAAGGCACACGCGCCGACCACTGTACCTGTCCTGTGCCCGCGTCCAGCCGCACGACCTGGCCATCGGCCGAGGCCACGACCACCGAGTCAGGCAGTGTGGCCGTTTGGAACCAGGCGGGAACGTCGCCGAGGCGCTGCGTCCACACCTGCTTGACGGTGAGGATGTTGGCCACCGGGGTCAGCGGTGTCGGGTCGGGGCGTTTGGATCCCGACGCGCAGGCGGCCAGTTGCACGGCGAGCAGCGCAGACAGCGCGATGCGCCCCAGCCGCAGCGCGCCGGGTTTGCTGCGTCGCGGTTGACTCAGGCCAAAAAACGTTTTCATGCTGCATCCCCCCCGACGGATTGGAGTTTGCGCAGCACGGCCGCACGCTCGGCGGAATCGGCGGGCATCGCCTTCAGCGCCGCTTCGTAGGCTTGACGCGCTGCATCGCGCTGCCCCTGCAGCAAGGCCAAATCGCCTCGACGCAGGTCGAACAGCGCGCTGAATGTCGGCTCGGGAACTTCTGCCAAGGTTTTGGCTGCCGCGGCGTACTGCTTGGCATCGATCTGCAGCGCCGACAAGTTCAGCCGCGCCACGGCGCGCACGCTCGGCCCGGAAGCATGCGCCATGGCCCACTGCAATGCGCTCATCGCCTGGGCGTTCTGTCCGGCGTCGTGCAAGGCTTTGGCCACGGCCAGCGCTGCCATGCCGGCGTAGGCACTGCCCGGCGCCTTGGCCTGCATCGCCGCCCAGGCCTGTTCGATCTGCTCGGGGCTGTTGCTCTGGATCGCCGTCTGCACCTGTTCGTAGACGACCGCGGCTTTGGCGCCTTCGTTGCGCTGCCACCATTGCCAGCCGTAGTAACCGGCAAAGGCCAGCGCGACGATCAGGACCGCGGCGGAAATCTGCGTGCCCCAGCGCTCCCAGAAATGGCGCATCTGGGCGATCTGTTCTTGTTCTTCGAAGGTGTAGCTCATGGAAGGTCAGGGGCTGAAAAACAGCCATTTTAGGTTGCCGCGTCAGCGCAGCGCGCAAACCAGGTGCTGCAGCGGTTCCAGCGGCAGCAAGCGCTGCTGCTGCGCGTCCTGCGCACCACGCAAATCTTTCAAACCAACCTGTCCCTGGCGCAACTCCTCCTCGCCAAACACCAAGGCCCAGCGGGCGCCGCTGGCGTCGGCTTTTTTCATTTGCGATTTCATGCTGCCGCCGCCCATGTGGAGCTGCACCTGCACCCCCGCCTGGCGCAGGGCTTCGCAAACCGGCAAGGCATGCGGCATCAGCTCGGCGCTGCTGAGCACTGCGTAAGCGTGCGGTGCCGCTGGCGGCGGCGTCTGCCCGGTTTCGGCCAGTAGTTCGAGCACCCGCTCGATCCCCAGCGCCCAGCCGCAGGCCGGAGCCGGTTTGCCGCCGATCTGCGCGATCAGCCCGTCGTAGCGACCGCCGGCGCAAATGGTGGCCTGCGCTCCCAGGCGGTCGGTGGTCCACTCGAACACCGTCAGGTTGTAGTAGTCCAGCCCGCGCACCAGCCGCGGGTTGACGGTGTACGCCTGGCCTGCGGCGCGCAGTAGGCTTTGCACCCCCTCGAAATGCGCCAAAGAGGCTTCGCCCAGGTAATCGATCAGCCGCGGCGCGCCTTGCACCAGATCGTGCAGCTGCGGGTTTTTGCTGTCGAGCACGCGCAGCGGGTTGGTGTGCAGGCGGCGCCGGGAGTCGGCGTCGAGCCGATCGGCGTGTTGCTGCAGATACGCGATGAGGTCGACGCGGTGACGCGCGCGCTCCTCGCTCTGCCCCAGGCAGTTGATTTCCAGCGTCGTCAGATCGCTCACCCCCAGCCGCCGCCACAACTGTCGCGCCATGAGGATGAGCTCGGCATCGACGTCCGGCCCGGCGAAACCCAGCGCCTCGGCGCCAACCTGGTGAAACTGCCGGTAGCGCCCGCGCTGTGGCCGCTCGTGGCGAAACATCGCACCGCTGTACCACAGCCGCTTGCCGCCATCGTGCAGCAGCCCGTGTTCGACACAGGCCCGCACCACCGCAGCGGTACCTTCCGGACGCAGCGTCAACGGCTCGCCGTTGAGTGCGTCGGTGAAGCTGTACATTTCTTTTTCGACAATGTCGGTGACTTCGCCGATGCTGCGCACGAACAGCGGGGTGTATTCGACGATCGGCGTGCGCAGGTTTTGGTAACCGTAGCTGCGCATCAACTCGCGCACCTGCTGCTCGAACCATTCCCATGCCGCCGATTTCGGCGGCACGATGTCATTCATGCCTTTGACGGCACTGAGTCTGTCTGCCATGAGGGATCAGGCCACCCGGTCGGGGTGGCGGGAAGCTACGCCGAAGCGCCGTTGCACATAACGTTCGACGATGGTCTGGAATTCGGCGGCGATGTTCTCCCCGCGCAGCGTGGCGACCTTTTCGCCGTCGATGTAGACGGGAGCGGCCGGCGCCTCGCCGGTGCCGGGCAGGCTGATGCCGATGTCGGCATGCTTGCTCTCACCCGGGCCGTTGACAATGCAGCCCATCACCGCCACGCGCAGCTGCTCCACCCCGGGATAGCGGCTGCGCCACACCGGCATTTGCGCGCGCAGGTACTGGTCGATGGTCTGGGTGAGTTCCTGGAAGAACGTGCTGGTCGTGCGCCCGCAGCCCGGACAGGCCGTCACGCTGGGGGTGAAGGCGCGCAAACCCAGCGCCTGCAGCACTTCGAGCGCGACCACCACTTCCTGCGTGCGTGCCGCGCCGGGCTCGGGGGTGAGCGACACGCGAATGGTGTCGCCGATGCCTTCCTGCAGCAGAATGGCCAGCGCCGAAGTGGAGGCGACGATGCCGCGCGTGCCCATGCCGGCCTCGGTCAGCCCCAGGTGCAGCGGGTAGTCGCTGCGCGCGGCCAGCGCACGGTACACCGTCACCAGATCCTGCACGTTCGACACTTTGCACGACAGGATGATGTTTTCGGCGGCCAGCCCCAGCTCCTGCGCCCGCTGCGCCGACTCCAGCGCCGACAGCACCAGCGCCTGCGCCATGACCTGCCTCGGCTCGTAGGGCTCGGCGCGGCGGGCGTTGGCGTCCATCAGCGAAGCCAGCAGCTCCTGGTCGAGGCTGCCCCAATTGACACCGATGCGCACCGGCTTGTTCCAGCGCAGCGCCGCTTCGATCATTTGCGCGAACTGCCGGTCTTTTTTGTCCCCCTTGCCGACGTTGCCCGGGTTGATGCGGTATTTGGACAGCGCCTGCGCACAGCCAGGATAGTCGGCCAGCAGCCGATGGCCGTTGTAGTGAAAGTCGCCGACCAGCGGCACGTCCACCCCCATGCGGTCGAGCTGCTCGCGGATCGCCGGCACGGCCGCTGCCGCCTCCGGGGTGTTGACGGTGATGCGCACCAGCTCCGAGCCGGCCATCGCCAGCTCTTTCACCTGGATCGCGGTGGCGATGGCGTCGGCTGTGTCGGTGTTGGTCATCGACTGCACCCGCACCGGCGCGTCGCCGCCGATGGTGACGACGCGCTCGCCCCACACCACGCGCGACTGCAGGGTACGGTGCCGAGCCGGCACCGCCTCGGGAATCGGAGGATCGAGCAATTGCATGACAGAAAATTTCAGCGCAGCGTCAGGCGAGCGACGTTGCCGCGGGTGGCCGGCGCGAGATCGACTGGCTTGCCAGCGTACACCAGGGTAGTCTGCGGCGCGTTGCCGACGACCACGGTCAGCGGCGTGCTCCCAGCGGGGATTTGCACCGTCTGCCCTGCTCCGGGCTGCATCAATTGCGAAAACAGCACCTTGCCATCGCTGGCAGTCACCTGCACCCAGCTCGGCGCCCTGGCCGTGAGCTGCAACGGCGTACCGCCCGAAGCCGCAGATGCTGGCGCGGCCGGTGCAGACGCCGCGGCGACTTCCGGCGGCGTGGCGCTTTGCTGGGCAACGTGGGATGCTGCCGCCGCCGGCAGCGATGCCGTATGCCCTGCGGGCGGCACCACCGCAGTGGGCACGGGCATCGCTTGCCGCTGGGTTCGCTGCGGCTGAACGACACCGCGCAGCGCCGGCCAGAAATACACCGCCGCGGCCAGCACCACGATCCCCACTGCCAACCAAAGCAGGCCGCGCGACTGCCGCGCAGTGCCGCGGCGTGGTCGCAGCGGCGCCTGCGGAACACGGCTGACCTCGCTGGCTGCGGCATCCGGTGCATCCGCCACCGCAGCCGCTTGCGTCGCCGCGCGCGGCAGTAAATCGAGCACCGGCTGGGCGTCGATTTTCAACGCCTTGCAGCTGCTGCGCAGCAAGGCGCGGGCAAAGGTGTCATCGGGCAGCGCCGACCAGTCGCCAGCTTCGAGCGCTGTGATTTTCGCCGGAGACACTTTGAGCTGCGCCGCCAATTCCTCGACGTTGCGCCCCGCGGCCAGCCGCGCCTGGCGCAACGCCGCACCCGCGCTGGCGCGCGACTGGTCAGGCTGCTGTGCGGAATCAGTCATGCGCGTTCACTGGTTGAGCAAGGAGGAGTCGTCGAACCGCCCTTGCTGCGCTGCGATGGCTTCCCGCGAATCGGGAAAACGTTGTTCGAGCTGGTTGGTCCACTGTGCGGCGTCGATCGCATTGCCCGCTTTGCGGGCGATCAAAATGCCCACCCATAGCGACTGCGCGCTGGCGTACTGGCCGCTGTTGACCCGGGCAATGTAAAACAGCGCGTCCTGAGGTTTGCCCAGGCGGTTGAGCACGACGGCCAGATTGGTCGACAACGCCGGGTTGCCCGGGTCGAGCGCAAACCCCTTTTTCAGAGTTTGCTCGGCCACCGCCCAATCCCCCGCCCGGTACTGGCAAACGCCCAAAGCCAGATAGGTCCGCACCGGATAACGGTAATTCGGCAGCGCCAGCGCCTTGTCGAACAGCGAGAACGACTCCGGGTAGCGCCGCTGCTGGCAAAGGAACCAGCCGTAATTGTGCAACGCATCGGCGTTGTCCGGCGACAGCCGCAGGGCTTCTTTGTAGTTCGCCTCGGCCTTGGCGCTGTCGTTGAGCGCGGAAAAAATCAGCGCCCGCATGGTGTAGGCCGGAACGAAATCGGATTTTTCCGCCAGTGCTTTGTTCACCTCGTCGAGCGCGACGGTGAACTGCCCGCGCTGGTAGTAGCCCTCGGCGAGTTCCAGCCGCAGTTGCACCCGCTTGAGCGTCGCGTTGTCCGCGGCGCTGAACGACTCGCCCGAGCCGGTCTGCGCCGCGCGCTGGCCCTGCGTGGCGCAGCCGACGAGCAGCCCGGCGGCGAACAATGCCAAACCCAGCAGCAACGCGCGCCAGGGTGGTGCGATGCGCGCGGCGGAGTGCACAGCGGACATATCGAACCTCTCTTCAGTGAGCCGGATGGACAGCATCTGCGGCAGCGGCCTGTTGCATGCGGATGACCCGGCGGGTGCGATCCTGCACCTCGCCGGCGAGCTGGCCGCAAGCGGCATCGATGTCGTCGCCGCGGGTTTTGCGCACCGTGGTGACGATGCCCGCGTCGAGCAAAATCTGCGCGAATGCCGCCACGCGCGCCGTAGGCGAACGCCGCAGCCCGGATTGCGGGAAGGGGTTGAACGGAATCAGGTTGAACTTGCAGCGCACCTGCTCGGCCTGCACCAGTTGCACCAGTTGCCGCGCCAGCTCCGGCGTGTCGTTGACGCCGTCGAGCATGCAGTATTCGAAGGTGATGAAGTCGCGCGGCGCGAAATCCAGGTAGTGACTGCAGGCGGCGAGCAGCTCGTGCAGCGGGTATTTGCGGTTCAGCGGCACCAATTCATCGCGCAGCGCATCATTGGGCGCGTGCAACGACACCGCCAGCGCCACCGGGCAGTCGTGCGCCAACCTCTCGATCATCGGCACGACACCCGAAGTGGACACGGTGACGCGACGGCGCGACAGACCGTAGCCGTCGTCGTCGAGCATGACGCGCAGCGCGGGAATGAGCGCAGCGTAGTTTTGCAGCGGCTCCCCCATGCCCATCATCACCACATTGGAAATCGCTCGTTCGCCCGGCGGCAGACCGAGTTCGTTTCGCATGGTGAACTCGGCGTGCCAGAGCTGGGCGAGGATTTCCCAGGTTTGCAGATTGCGGCTGAAGCCCTGATGCCCGGTGGAGCAAAACTTGCAATTCACCGCGCAGCCCGCCTGCGACGACACACACAGCGTATTGCGCTGCGCTTCGGGGATGAATACCGCCTCGACCGCGTTGCCGCCGCCGACGTCGAACAGCCATTTGACCGTGCCGTCGGCCGATCGCGACGCGCTGACCACCGGCAGCGCGGCGACTGTGGCGTGTTCACGCAAAAACTGCCGCAGCGGCTTGGCCAGGTCACTCATCGCGGCGAAATCGGCCACGCCTTTTTGGTGCACCCAGCGAAAGACCTGCCGCGCGCGGAAGGCGGGGTGACCGTGCTGCGCGAACCAAGCAGTCAGGCCGTCGCGGTCGAACTGCAACAGGTTGGTGGCGGGCGGCGCGGAGGTCATCGGGGCGGCACGGCGGCGATCAGCGCGAGTGGATCGCCATCGCCGGGAAGAAAAAAGCGATTTCCTGCGCCGCGGTTTCAGCGCCGTCCGAACCGTGCACGGCGTTGGCGTCGATGCTGTCGGCGAAATCGGCGCGGATGGTGCCGGGCGCAGCCTTTTTCGGGTCGGTGGCTCCCATCAACTCACGATTTTTGAGAATGGCGCCCTCGCCTTCGAGCACTTGCACCATGACCGGGCCGGAAATCATGAAATCGACCAGATCCTTGAAGAACGGACGCTCTTTGTGCACCGCATAAAACGCCTCGGCTTGCCCCCGCGACAAGTGCATCATGCGTGCGGCGACGATTTTCAGCCCGGCAGATTCGAAGCGGGTGTAGATTTGACCGATGACGTTTTTTGCAACGGCGTCGGGTTTGATGATGGAGAGCGTGCGCTCAATGGTCATACTTGCTCCTGAAATCGAAAAGTCAACCGTAAATTGTAGGGCAGCGCCCGGGCCGCGTCGCCCTTCAGCGTCCGCCACGACCGCGGCGGCGACCTCCGGCCGACTGGCCGTGCAGCCCGCTCGTTTCTTTGTGAATGTAGCCAAAGCTGGTTTTCAGCGGGTCCGGCTGCGCGCTTTGCGCTTTGCCACCGGATTTGCGCCGCTGCTGCGTCCCCGATTTGCCGCCAGCGGCAAAACCGTGGTCACCCCCCGCCCAATGAGCGCCACGCGCTACGGGACTTTTGCCGAATAGCGCTTCGACCGTGGTACGGGCGTAGCTATCGGGCCCGGGTTGCTGCTGCCCACCCTTTTGCCCCTTGCCGCGGCTGCGGCGACTGTCGCTGCGTTCGCCTTGCTGCCCGTTTTGCCGGTTGGGCGCACGCTGCCCCCGTCCCTGTGCCGACTGCCCCTGCAACGCCTGTACCGCGGTTTTGTCGAGTTCGACGAAATCGCCACGGCGCAATCCCGCCGGCAATACCACGCTGGCGTAGCGTACACGGATGAGGCGGCTGACCGTCAGCCCCACGGCTTCGAACATGCGTCGCACCTCGCGGTTGCGGCCTTCGGCGATGACCACGCGCCACCAGCGGTTGGCGCCCTCGCCGCCGGCCTCGTCGAGGCTGAGGAATTTTGCCGGGCCGTCACCGATCTCCACGCCGCTGAGCAGTTTTTCGCGCGCTGCGGCGTCGAGTTCGCCGAGGACGCGCACTGCGTATTCGCGCTGCGCGCCATAGCTCGGGTGCATCAGCCGGTTGGCCAGATCACCCGATGTGGTGAACAGCAGCAGGCCCTCGGTGTTGATGTCCAGCCGGCCGACGGCGGTCCATTTCGCACCTTGCAGCTTGGGTAGATGCTGGAATACCGTCGGCCTGCCTTGCGGGTCTTTGAACGACACCACTTCGCCTGTGGGCTTGTGGTAGGCCAGAACCCGCGGTTGCGCCGGCCGCAGCCGGCGCTTGATGAGCTTGCCGTTGACGCGGATCTGATCGGTCGGCAGGATGCGCTGGCCGAGGTGCGCAGGTTCGCCGTTGACCGATACCCGTCCGGCGAGGATGAGGTCTTCCATTTCTCGCCGCGAGCCCACACCGCTTTGCGCCAGCACTTTGTGTAGCTTGGGGGCGTCTTCAGCCGGCGCGAGCACGCGGCGCACCAGCGGTGCCGCCTCTGCCGCCTGATCGTAAGTGCCCGAAATCACATCTTCAATCTGCACGCCTGCGGTCGGCACGGGCGATGCTGCGGCGGCCCCGTCTTCGGTCGGCGGCGCAGATGTCTGCTGCTCGGCCGCCGACGGCAGTTCATCGCGCTGGGCACGCTGGGCCGCACCGCGCCGCCGCGGCTTTTTCGCCGCGACCGGCTCCACCGCGACCGGCTCCACCGCGGCTGGATCGACAGCACTCTCTGCGGCTTCGGCAGCCGCCTCGGCTGCCGGTGCCGCGGTCACCGCGGCGGAAGGCGCTGCAACCTCGTCGGCCGACGGTGTTGCGACTTCTGCCCCCGCCAACTCGGCGGCCGCCCGACCGGCAACAGTCTTGCGTGGCGCACGGCGGCTGGCGCGGGGTTTGCGCGCCGCAGGTTCGACGGGTTCGGTTTGCACCGGAGTCTGCTCGGGCAGCCCATGGGTTGCGGCGTCGCCGGGGGTTTCGCTAGGGTCGGAATGGCTCATGGTGTGATCAGTCAGGGATCAATCTGCCCGTGGCGCGCTGGGCAAGGCGGCGCTGCGGGGCGAAAAGGGCTGCGGCGGTTCCTGTGGCAGCTGGCCTTGGAGGTCAGCGCCGGGGGCGTGAACGCTGCCGGCGTGTGGCTGCGGCGCGTCGATGTCGGGCAGGCGCTGTTGCAAGCCGTCGAACTGTGCGGCCTCTCCGCGCTCGCCCAGCGGCGGCAGGGCATCGAGCGATTTCAGCCCCAGGTCGTCGAGAAACTGCTGCGTCGTCGCCAGCAGCGCCGGCCGGCCCGGCGCTTCGCGGTGACCGACGACTTCGATCCAGCCGCGTTCTTCGAGCTGCCGGATGATCTGGCTGTTGACCACCACACCGCGAATCTCCTCGATGTCGCCGCGGGTCACCGGCTGGCGGTAGGCGATGATCGCCAGCGTCTCGAGCACGGCGCGCGAGTATTTTTGCGGCTTTTCCGGGTAGAGCCGTTCGAGGAACGGCTGCATCTCGATGCGGCTCTGAAAACGCCAGCCCTGCGCGACCTCGACGAGTTCGACACCACGGCCCTGCCAGTCGATGCGCAGTTCGTCGAGCAGCGCGCGCACGGTGTCGGCGGCGACCGTATCGTCGAACAGGCGCCGCAACTCGGCGACAGACAAGGCTTGGGAAGCACAGACCAGCGCCGTCTCGAGGACGCGCTTGGCTTCTTGCGTGTTCATAGAGTCCTGGTGTGTGGCGGCGGCGGCGTCAGGACGGTGGCCGCACCGCAGGCCCTGTGGGCTGGCGCAATGCGTTGAGCAGTTGGCGCCTGAAGCGTTGTTCGCCGGATTTTAATCGTTCTGCAAGCCGTGCCGAACGATGGCCCGAACGCACGCCAGGCGCGACACCCGTTGCCACGCGACGGCGGCGGCCAGATTTGCGCGCGCCGTCAGATTTTCCGCGCTCACGCCGGGGTTGCCGCTTCTGCAGGCAGGGGCGGATAGAAGGCGTCGGCGTGCAGGTCGCGCTCGGCCAGCCCGCGCTGCAGCAGGCTGGCACTGAGCGACTCGACCATCGCCGGCGGCCCGGCCAGGTAGACCTTGGCCCCGGAAAAATCGCTCACCTGCTCGAACAACACGGCGCTCAGTGGGCGGGCGATGGCCTGCGGCGGATCGTCCGGCCTGGGTTCGTCCAGCGCGATGACATAGCGGAAATTGCGGTGTTCGCGGCGCAGTTGTTCCAGCCGCTCCAACCCGTAGACGTCAGCGCTGTTGCGAAACCCGGCGAACAACGCCACGGGTTCGAGCTTGCCGTTGTCCAGCGCGGTTTGCACCACGCTGAGCATCGGCGCCAAGCCGGTGCCGCCGCCCACGGCGTACAGCGGCCCGTCGTGCCGCGGACGGAAGTAACTCGTGCCCATCGGCCCGCGCACCAATACTTGCGCTCCCGGGCGGATGACCGTGCCCAGCAGGCTGCTCAGCGCCCCGGTCGGCGTGCGGCGGATGTGAAATTCCAGGATATCGTCGTACTCGGCATCGACCGGTGTGCTCGCCATGGAAAAATCACGGGCGATTTCCTGCCCGTCGACATCGACGACGATTTGCGCGTATTGCCCGGCGGAAAAGGTGAACGGCACGCCGCCCATGTCGGCGTATTCGATGTGCAGCCGCAAGGCGACGATATCGTGCGTCAGCGGCTGCAACGCGACGACGCGGCACAGCAGTTTGCGCTCGGGGTGGACGATCAGATCGTCGCTGTCGGTCAGGCGAATGGTGATGTCCTCATCGACGATCGCCCGGCAGGCGAGGATGATGCCTGCCTGCCGTTGCTTTTCCGGCAGCGCTTTGGGGTCGTAGCTTTTGAGCTCGACCCGGCCCGATTCCAGCACGCATTTGCACGAGCCGCATTCGCCCGATTTGCAGGAATAGCGAATCGGCACCTGATGGCGGCGCAGCAGTTTGAGCAGGTTGTCGTTGGGATCGGCGAGCAGTTCGGTGCCGGCGGGCAAAACGAGAACGCGGGGCATGGACTGTGCGTTTCAGATGGCCACGTCGCCGGTTTCACCGGTGCGGATACGCACCACCTGCTCGATGCTGGTGACAAAAATCTTGCCGTCGCCGATTTTGCCGGTCCGCGCCGCCTTGACGATGGCTTCGATGGCGCGCTCGATCTGATCCTGCTTGACCACGGCCTCGACTTTCACCTTGGGCAAGAAATCGACAACGTACTCCGCGCCACGATACAGCTCGGTATGCCCCTTTTGCCGGCCGAAGCCCTTGACTTCGGTGACTGTCAGCCCTGTCACGCCGATCTCGGCCAGCGCCTCGCGGACTTCGTCGAGCTTGAACGGCTTGATGATGGCGGTGATGAGTTTCATGTCAGGGCTCCTGGGTGTTGAATCGAAGTGGGAATTTAACTTCTGCCGGCCAGCGGCGCAGACATCAGAACGATTCCCGGAATTTGGACGTGATCGGGTAGCGCCAGTCGCGGCCGAACGCGCGGTGGGTGATGCGGATTCCTGGCGGCGCCTGGCGGCGCTTGTATTCGGCCTGTTTGAGCAACTGCACGACACGCTCCACGTCGGCGCGAGAGTACCCGGCCGCGAGTATCGACTCGATGCGCTCGTCTTGCTCCATGTAGCGCTGCAAAATGGCGTCGAGCACGGCGTAGGGCGGCAGGCTGTCCTGATCGGTTTGGTCGGGTCGCAGTTCGGCGCTGGGCGGTCGGCTGATGATGCGCCGTGGAATGACCTCGGCCTCACCCTGCGCCGCGGCATGCGCGTTGCGCCAGCGCGCCAACTCCCACACCAAGGTTTTGGTCACGTCCTTGATCACGGCAAAGCCGCCGGCCATGTCGCCGTACAGCGTGGCGTAGCCCATGGCCATTTCGCTCTTGTTGCCCGTGGTCAGGACAATGCGGCCGGAGTTGTTCGACAGCGCCATCAGCAGCGTGCCCCGAATGCGCGCCTGCACGTTTTCCAGCGTGGTGTCGCCGGCATGCTCGTGCAGCAGCGGGCCAAGCGCGGCGCGAAACCCATCGAACAACGGCGTGATCGGCACGACGTCGTAGCGCACGCCAAGACGGCTGGCGAGCGCCTGCGCATCGTCGAGCGACATCGGCGCGGTGTAGGGCGAGGGCATCATCACCGCATGCACCTCGTCTGCGCCCAGCGCATCCACGGCGATGGCCAGCACCAGTGCCGAATCGACCCCCCCGGACAAGCCGATGAGCACGCCGGGAAAACCGTTTTTGTGCACATAGTCGCGCACCCCCAGGACCAGCGCGGCGTAGACCTCGGCGTGATCGGATTTGAGCGCGGCGATGTGCGCCGGCGACTGCTTGAGCACATTGCCGCCGCTGACGTCGACCAGCAAGAGATCTTCGACGAATTGCGCTGCGCGCGCCACCAGTTCACCGGCGCGGTCCAGCGCGAACGAGGCGCCGTCGAACACGATTTCGTCCTGCCCGCCGACGAGCTGCGACGCCACCAACGCCATGCCGTTTTCCAGGCAGCGCTGGCGCATCACCCGCTCGCGCTCGACGGTCTTGCCGCGGTGGTACGGCGAGGCGTTGAGTACCAACAACACTTGCGCCCCCGCGGCGCGCGCCTTGCGCGGCGCATGCGGCAGCCAGGCATCCTCACATATATTGATGCCGAATTGCTCCCCCCCCGCCTCGAACACCACCGCTTGATCGCCAGGAACGAAATAGCGGCGTTCGTCGAACACTTGGTAATTGGGCAACTCGTGCTTGCAATAAGTCGCTTGCACTGCACCGCCGCGCAACAAAGATGCAGCGTTGCACGCCACCGCCTGCCAGGTCGAGGCCAACCGCGGCGCATCGGCGTTGGCCAGCGCCAGCGGGTGACCGACGACCAGCGCCAAATCCGGCAAATCCGACAGGTCTTGCGCGAGCTGCTTCAATGCTTGCGCGGCTGCCAACAGAAACGCCGGGCGCAGCAGCAAGTCTTCGGGCGGATAACCGGTCAGCGCGAGTTCGGGCGTGAGCACCACGCGGGCGCCCAGCGCATACGCGCGCCGCGCCAGATGGGCGATCCGCGCGGCATTTCCGCTCACGTCACCCACGGTCGGGTTGCACTGCAAAACAGCGAGTCGAATCGTCATGAGGCCAGATTTTCGCACCGAGTGGTTCGACGGCGTCAGCGCTGTGGCCGTTGCGCAGTGGGACGCGCTCGTCCAGGCGACACCTGGCGCCACGGTCTTCCAACGCCATGGTTGGCTTGCCGCGCTGGAACGCAACGGCTGCGTCGGCGCGCAAACCGGCTGGCAACCGCGCGTTCTCGCGCTTCGCGACAGCCGCGGGACTTTGAGCGCCGCCTGCGCGCTATACGTCAAATCGCACTCGTACGGTGAATACGTTTTCGACTGGGGCTGGGCGCAGGCTTACGCCGCGCATGGATTGGCGTATTACCCCAAATTGCTGCTGGCCGTGCCGTTCACCCCGGTGCGCGGCGCCAAACTTCTCGGGGTGAGCGCGCCAGCGCGGCAGGCGCTGCTACGCGCCGCCGTCGACCACGCGCGCAGCGAAGGCTTCGGTTCGCTGCACGCGCTGTTTCTCGATCCTCAAGAAGCGCAGTGGGCCGGTGCGCTGGGTTTGCTGCAACGCACCACACTACAGTTCCACTGGCACAATACGACGGACTCTGGGTTGTTGCGATGGACGGATTTCGACGCATTCGTCTCTAGTATGCGCCACGACAAACGCAAAAAAATCCGCCAAGAACAGCGCCAGGTGCGCGAAGCCGGGGTGTCATTTCGCGTGCTGCACGGCGATCGGATCGAAGCGGCTGATTGGACATTCTTCGCCCACTGTTATGCCGCAACCTATGCGCAACACGGCGCAACGCCGTATCTGAGCGCCGGTTTTTTTCGCACCGTCGGCCAGGTCTTGTCGGCGCACTGCCTGCTGTTCGTCGCGCAACGTGCCGGCCGGGACATCGCCAGCTCGCTCGTGCTGCTCGACCCGCAGCGGCGCACCGCGTACGGCCGTTATTGGGGATCGACCGAGTTCCTTCCGGCTTTGCATTTCGACGCCTGCTATTACCAACCCATTGCTTGGTGCCTGCGCCACGGCTACACCACTTTTGAAGGTGGCGCGCAAGGCGAACACAAAATCGCTCGCGGCCTCGAACCCGTGGCCACGCAGTCGGCGCATTGGCTGGCGCATCCCGGCTTTGCCGGCGCGGTCGAGGAATTTTTGGCGCAGGAATCGGCGGCACTCGCCGCGTACCAGGACAGCCTGAACGACAGGCTGCCCTTCAAGGCCAAGGGCAGCGCCTGAGGCCGCGCTCAGCAACGCTGCGTCAGCTGCTGTTGCACAAAACCGAGCAGGCCGGAGCTGGCCTGCTCGACCAAATCGAGCACGCGCTCGAAATCGCGCGCGGTGCCGTAGTACGGATCGGGGACTGCCGCCACCGGCGCGTCCGGGGCGAAGCTCAAAAACAGGCGGCAGCGCGAAGCGTATTGCGGCGGCGCTTGCTCTTCGAGCAAGGCCAGATTGTCCCAGTCCATCGCCAGCAGCAAGTCGAAGCGGGAGAAATCTTCCGGCTCGACAACACGAGCGCGCAGACCTGACAAGTCGTAACCGCGCTGCAAGGCGTGGCGCTGCGTGCGCCTGTCCGGTGGCGAGCCGAGGTGATAGGCGTGCGTGCCGGCCGAATCGACCAACACCCGCCGTTCCAGGCCAGCCTGCTTCAGCTTGGCGCGAAACACCCCCTCTGCGGTCGGCGAACGGCAGATATTGCCCATGCAGACGAACAACACGGCGAAATCGGGCATCTTTTTCCAACGAGCGAACAGGAGCGAGGCGGTCAATTATCCGTCCCTGCGCCAGTCGCGCGGCAACGCCTGTGAAGTTGTGTCAACCGAATTGCCGCATCGCACATTAAGCCCTCGATCCGGCTTGGATCGTTTCCATCCCAATTTTTGAAAGTGCATCCCATGAAGAAGATCGTTGCCACGCTGTTCGCCTCGCTGTTCGCCGCCACCGTCGCCATGGCGCAAACCCCGGCCCCCGCTGCCCCCGAGGCCGCCAAGCCCGAGGCTGCCAAACCCGAAGCGCACAAGGCCGTGAAAAAAGAGCACCACAAAGTCGAGCACAAAAAAACGACCCACAAAAAAACCGAAGTGAAAAAAGAAGAGAAAAAAGCGCAATAAGTCGCTTTTTTAGCAATACAGGTGGCAAAATGCCGCCTGCGTTGTGCCCAATCCCCCGTCAGCGCCACTGCGGGGGATTTTTTACGTCTGCTACCCACACACCGGGCCGCTGCCGCGTCGCTGCCACCTTGAAATTTCGCACCAAACCCCCATAGTGCGAATGTCTTTTTTTTCCTTGACTTTGCACACCATGCAGACCGATCCCGCCGACGCCCCGCAATCGCCCCCCGCTGCCGATGCCGCCCAGACGCAAAACACGGCGCCGCACCAGGAACTGATCCCCGAGCCCGTGTTGAGCGACGAGCTGGCGCAGGCGCAGGAGGAAATCGCCAAGCTGAGCGATCAACTGCTGCGCGCCCGTGCCGAAGTGGAAAACATTCGCCGCCGCACCGAGGAAGAAGTGGCGAAAACGCGCAAATTCGCCGTCGAGACTTTTGCCGAAGCCTTGTTGCCGGTCAAAGACAGCCTGGAAGCGGCGCTGGCTGACAGCAGCGGAAAAATCGACGTGCTCAAGCAGGGCGTCGAGCTCACGTTGAGTCAGCTCAAATCCGCCTTCGAGCGCAACCGTCTGCAGGAAATCGCCCCTGCCGTGGGCGACAAATTCGACCCTGCGCTGCACCAGGCGATTTCTGTGCAGCCCGCCGAGCAAGCAGCGGGCACCGTGGTGTCGGTACTGCAAAAAGGGTACCGCATCGCCGAACGCACGCTACGCCCTGCGTTGGTCACCGTTGCGCAGTAAACGGTCAGCTTGAATTCGCCGCAAATTTCCTTATCTAGCGAGTCATCAGACATTGGCGCCTTGGGCGCGGCACATCCGGAGAACATTCATGGCAAAAATCATCGGTATCGACCTGGGCACCACCAACTCGTGCGTCGCCGTCATGGAAGGCAACACGCCCAAGGTCATTGAAAACAGTGAGGGCGCGCGCACCACGCCGTCGATCGTCGCCTATATGGAAGACGGCGAAATCCTGGTGGGCGCCTCGGCCAAGCGGCAGTCGGTCACCAACCCGAAAAACACCCTGTACGCGGTCAAGCGCCTGATCGGCCGCAAGTTCACCGAAAAAGAGGTGCAGAAAGACATCGACCTGATGCCGTACAAAATCGTCGCCGCCGACAACGGCGACGCCTGGGTCGAAGTGCGCGGCAAAAAGCTCGCGCCGCCGCAGATCAGCGCCGAAGTGCTGCGCAAAATGAAAAAGACCGCCGAGGACTACCTCGGCGAGCCGGTGACCGAAGCGGTGATCACCGTTCCGGCGTATTTCAACGACAGCCAGCGCCAGGCGACCAAGGACGCCGGGCGCATCGCCGGGCTGGAGGTCAAACGCATCATCAACGAACCGACCGCCGCCGCCTTGGCGTTCGGTCTGGACAAGCACGGCAAAGGCGACCGCAAGATCGCGGTGTATGACCTGGGCGGCGGCACGTTCGATATTTCGATCATCGAAATCGCCGACGTCGAGGGTGAAAAGCAATTCGAAGTGCTGTCGACCAACGGCGATACCTTCCTCGGCGGCGAGGACTTCGATCAGCGCATCATCGACTACATCATCACCGAGTTCAAGAAAGAACAGGGCGTCGATCTGAGCAAAGACGTGCTCGCGCTGCAGCGCCTGAAAGACGCTGCGGAAAAGGCCAAGATCGAGCTGTCGAGCTCGACGCAGACCGAGATCAACCTGCCGTACATCACCGCCGATGCCTCGGGACCGAAGCACCTGAACATCAAGCTCACCCGCGCCAAGCTGGAAAGCCTGGTCGAAGACCTGATCGAGCGCACCATCGAGCCATGCCGCGTCGCGATCAAAGACGCGGGAATCAAAGTCGGCGACATCGACGATGTCATCCTCGTCGGCGGCATGACCCGCATGCCCAAGGTGCAGGACAAGGTCAAGGAATTTTTCGGCAAGGATCCGCGCAAGGACGTCAACCCTGATGAGGCGGTGGCCATCGGCGCGGCGATCCAGGGCTCTGTTCTCGCCGGTGACCGCAAGGACGTGCTGCTGCTGGACGTCACCCCGCTGTCGCTGGGTATCGAAACCATGGGTGGGGTGATGACCAAGATGATCAGCAAGAACACCACCATCCCGACCAAGCACACCCAGGTGTTCTCCACCGCCGACGACAACCAGCCGGCGGTGACGGTCAAGGTGTATCAGGGCGAGCGCGAAATGGCCGCGGGCAACAAGCTGCTGGGCGAGTTCAACCTCGAAGGCATCCCGCCGGCACCGCGCGGCGTGCCGCAGATCGAAGTCACCTTCGACATCGACGCCAACGGCATCCTGCACGTCTCTGCCAAGGACAAAGGCACCGGCAAGGAGAACAAAATCACCATCAAGGCCAACTCCGGCCTGAGCGAAGAAGAAGTGCAACGCATGGTGCGCGATGCCGAGATCAACGCCGCCGAGGACCACAGGAAACGCGAGCTGGCCGACGCGCGCAACCAGGCCGACGCCGCGGTGCACTCGGTGCGCAAGTCGCTGGCCGAGTATGGCGACAAAATCGACGCCAGCGAAAAATCGGCGATCGAGGCGGCGTTGAAAGCGGCAGAAGACGCCATCAAGTCCGAGGACAAGGCCGACATCGAGGCCAAGACCAATGCGCTGCTGGCGGCCAGCCAAAAACTGGGCGAGAAAATGTACGCCAGCCAGGCTGCGGACAAATCCGCCGCTGGCGGCAGTTCCTCCGCCCAAGCGGCCGGGGACGATACCGTGGTCGACGCCGAGTTCAAGGAAGTCAAGGACGGCAAGGCCTGAGCGGCGCCGCCGTCCAGTCTGCCCCAACGCGAGGGTCGCGTACCGCGGCGGCCCTCCCGTCGTCCATTTCAATCAACCGCAAAGCAAGGCTGAACCGTGGCCAAACGTGACTATTACGATGTGCTGGGCGTGAGCCGAAACGCCTCTGAAGACGAGATCAAAAAGGCCTACCGCAAGCTGGCCATGAAGTATCACCCTGACCGCAACCAGGGCGACAAGGCAGCAGAGGAGCAGTTCAAGATCATCAAAGAGGCTTACGAGTGCCTGTGCGATACGCAAAAACGCGCAGCTTACGACCAGTACGGCCACGCCGGAGTCGATCCGTCGGCTGGCGGCTTCGGCGGCTTCGGCGCAGGGGCCGGGGGGTTTGGTGATTTCGGCAGCATTTTCGAGGAAATTTTCGGTGGTGGCAGGCGCGGTGGTGGCCCGCAGGTCTACCGCGGCAACGATCT
>JBFXEK010000003.1:0-18148 GCA_050180155.1 Thiomonas sp.
CCCATCCCAGCAGCGCGTGGGCGTTGAACCATGACGCGAACAAAACCGCCGGCAGCATCGACGCGCCGCGCGCCAAGAGCGCGAACACCGTCACCGCTGCCGCCGGCCACAGCATCACGTCTTCGGGCCGCAGCCGCGTCACCGCCCACGACAGCAGCAGCGAGCACGCCACGATCGCAGCCGACCAGAGCAGCCAGCGCAGCGGGGAACGGGACGGACAAGACGACATGGCGGTCAATCGGATCGGGTTCGGCGTCGCAGCGGGTTGGGTTGCACGTTTGAATGTCGCTGAAGCAGCACTTCATCGACAATTCGCCGTTCATGCCCAAGATTTGGATCGCATCCTGCCTGGCCCTGCTTGCAAAGTCGATTGCACGGATTGTCCCGAACCAAGCGTCGCCTGTCCGTGAATTCGTTCACGCCAACGGCCAGCGGCAAGCAGCCAACTGTAAAAACTGCAGCGCAGCCGCGGTCGCGGCCATCGCGCATAATGTTCGTCCCGCTGTTCGTCTGCCTTGTCGTGTTCCGCCTGTTTCGCCCCAAGCCCGCGCCCATCATTCATGGCCCTTCATCCGCCGGCGGCGATGAGTTTCGCGGCACGACGACCGCCGGCTACCACTTCGCGCTGCGGCTGCAGCGCGACGCGCAGCAACGGCCGCAGCGGCTCATCGGCTGGCACGGCTCGGCTTCGGGTGGAGCGAGGGTGGAACTGCGACGCGGCGAGGACGGCGTCTGGCGCGACGTCCACGGGGGCGAAGCCGCGACTTTCGAGCCCTTGTTGCCCGACGCCATCCGGCTGAGCCCGGCGTGGGCGGCGCAGCGGCCGCAATCGGCCGACGGCGACGGCAGCGCGCACGACCCGGCCGCCGCGCAGGCGCTGCCCGCGCTCGACCAAGCATGACGGCCCGCACTGCCGCGCTTTCGCGTCGTGCCGCCGTGCGGCTGGCCGCGGCGCTGGCTCTGGTGCCGCTGGCGCCGGCCGCGCTGGCGCGCGCGGCGGTCAACCTGGCTGCGGTGCCGATCGGCCGCATGGATCTGCCGTGGTGGCGCAAGCGCTTTCTCGCCACGCTGCAGCAAGCACGCCACAGTCGGCCCGAGCTGGTCTGGCTGGGCGATTCGATCACGCAGAACTGGGAAAAAACCGGGCCGCAGCCCTGGGCCGACTATCAACCGATCTGGCAGCGGGAATACGGCCGCTACCAAGCGCTGAACCTCGGTTTCATCGGCGACACCACGGCCAGCGTGCTGTGGCGCCTCGACCACGGTCAGGTCGACGGCATCGACCCCAAAGTCGTCATCGTGCTCATCGGTGCCAACAACCTGGGCCGTCCGCACTGGGGCGCCGCTCTCACCGTCCCCGGCATCGAAGCCGTGGTGGACAAACTGCGGCAACTGCTGCCGCACAGCCGGGTGCTGCTGCTGGGCGTGCTGCCGAGCAAACGCTCGGCGTGGATCAGCGAGCAGACGGCGAAAATCAACGCCGCGCTGGCGCAGCGCTACGCCAGCGGCGAGCACGTGCGCTTCGTCGACGTCGGCCACGTGCTGCTCGGCGCCGACGGCCAACCCGATCCGCAGCTCTACCTCGAAGGCCACGAAGCGCAGCAGCGCGTGCTGCTGCACCCCGATGCGCAAGGCATGGAGCGCATCGCGCAGGCGATTGCCCCGACGCTGCGGGAAATGATGCAGCAGCCACGCTGACCATTCGGCCGCCCGCCGCGCCCGCACCGGCAAATCGCCCGCAGCTGTGAAATACTGCGACGCGCACATTCCCTGCCGACAACCACCAAGTCATCGCTTTGCAGGAGACCGCTATGTCCGTGACTTTTTCCCGTTTGGCCGCCGCGCTCGGCGTATGCGCCGCGTGTGCCGCACCCGCCTACTGCGCCGAACCGCTGAGCGTCGCCGTCCACCGACTGACCCTGGACACCGCCGAGCGCATCGCGCAAGGCGCGATCAAAGCCTGCCGCGCCAAGGGGCTGCAAGTCAGCGCCACGGTGGTCGACCGCAACGGCATCGTCCAGGCGACGTTGCGCGACACCCTGGCGCCGCCGGTGTCGCTGACCATCAGCCGGCAAAAAGCATTCACCGCCGCGATGTTCGGCATCAAAGGCACGGCGATGGGCCCGCAGGCGGCGTCGCCGCTGGCGCTGCTCGGCGACGGTCTGGCGTTCACCGCGGGCTCGGTGCCGATCGAAGCCGGTGGCCGCATGTACGGCGCCGTCGGCGTCAGCGGTGCGCCCGACGGCAAGATCGACGAAGAATGCGCGCAGGCCGGGCTGGACGCGGTGTTGCCCGACCTGGAAATGCAGTAACGGGCCGCCGCCTGCCTACAATCGCCGCTACCCGGGCTGCGCGGCGTGCCCCGTGCAGCCCGTCGGCCTGCTCATTTTTTGGGCACGCCGATCAACCCGCATGAAATCAGGGATTTCCGGTCAGCCGGCGGCCAATTTTCCCCAGCCGATGGGGATAACTCCGTCGCCGTCTCCGCCCTGTGGATAAATTGCCTCGCCACTCTGCTTGTCCTTCATGGCCTCTCGCCGCCCCGCTGCTTATTCCGAATCGTCGATCCGCGTGCTCAAAGGGCTGGAGCCGGTGCGCCAGCGCCCGGGCATGTACACCCGCACCGACAACCCGCTGCACATCGTGCAGGAGGTCATCGACAACAGCGCCGACGAGGCCTTGGCCGGGCACTGCCAGCACATCGACCTGACCCTGCACACGGACGGCAGCGTCAGCGTCGAAGACGACGGCCGCGGCATCCCGTTCGGCCTGCACCCGGAAGAAAACGCCCCGGTGGTCGAGCTGGTGTTCACCCGGCTGCACGCCGGCGGCAAGTTCGACAAGCTCGGCGGCGGCGCGTACAGCTTTTCCGGCGGGCTGCACGGCGTGGGCGTGTCGGTGACCAACGCGCTGTCGCAGCGGCTGGAGGTGACGGTGTGGCGCGACGGCCAGGTCGCCACCATCGCCTTTGCCGGCGGCGAGGTGGCGCAGCCGCTGGCGCTGCGCAAGGCCGGCCGCGACGACAAAAAGCACGGCACCCGGGTGCGGATGTGGCCCGACGCGCGCTACTTCGATTCGCCGCAGTTGCCGCAGTCCGAGCTGGTGCACTTGCTGCGCAGCAAGGCGGTGCTGCTGCCGGGGGTCGAGGTGTCGCTCGCCAATGAAAAAACCGGCCAGACGCAGCGCTGGCGCTACGCACAGGGGCTGCGCGACTATCTGCTCGCCGCTCTGCCCGCCGAGCCCTGCATCGACCTGTTCGAAGGCGAGCATTACGCCGCCGCCGGCGACGACGGTGCGGCCGAAGGCGAAGGCGCGGCCTGGTGCGTGGCGTTCAGCGAAGACGGCGCGCCGCTGCGCGAGTCCTACGTCAACCTCATTCCCACCCCGGCCGGCGGCACGCACGAAGCCGGGCTGCGCGACGGGCTGTTCCAGGCGGTCAAGGGCTTTGTCGAGCTGCACGGCCTGCTGCCCAAGGGGGTGAAGCTGCTGCCCGACGATGTGTTCGCGCGCGCTTCGTTCGTGCTGTCGGCGCGGGTGCTCGACCCGCAGTTCCAGGGGCAGATCAAGGAAAAACTCAACAGCCGCGACGCGCTGCGGCTGGTGAGCAACTGCGTGCGTCCGGCGCTGGAGCTGTGGCTGAACCAGCACGTCGAACAAGGGAAAAAGCTCGCCGAGCTGGTCATTCGCCAGGCGCAGAGCCGGCTGCGCGCGGCGCAGAAGGTGGAAAAGAAAAAAGGCTCGGGCGTGGCCGTGCTGCCGGGCAAGCTCACCGACTGTGAAAGCCGCGACCCGGCGCGCACCGAGCTGTTCCTGGTCGAGGGCGACAGCGCTGGCGGCAGCGCCAAAATGGGCCGCGACAAGGAGTTTCAGGCCGTGCTGCCGCTGCGCGGCAAGGTGCTCAACGTGTGGGAAGTCGAGCGCGACCGGCTGTTTGCCAACAACGAGATCCACGACATCGCCGTGGCCATCGGCGTCGACCCGCATGGCGCGGACGCCGAGGCCGACCTCTCCGCTCTGCGCTACGGCAAGATCTGCATTCTGTCGGACGCCGACGTGGACGGCGCGCACATCCAGGTGCTGCTGCTCACGCTGTTTTACCGCCACTTCCCGCAGCTCATCGCCCGCGGCCATGTTTTCATCGCCCGCCCGCCGCTGTACCGCATCGACGCGCCGGCGCGCGGCAAAAAACCGGCGCAGAAAATCTACGTGCTCGACGATTTCGAACGCGACGCCGCGCTGGACAAGCTGCGCAAAGACGGGGTGCGCGAAGGCAGCTGGCAGATTTCGCGCTTCAAGGGGCTGGGCGAGATGAGTGCCGAGCAGTTGTGGGACACCACGCTGAACCCCGACACGCGGCGCCTCTACCGCGTGCAGCCCGACGACGCGCACGCCGTGTTTCACCAGCTCATGGGCAAGGGCGAGGCCCAGGCGCGGCGCAGCCTGATGGAGGAATACGGCGACCAGGTCGAGGCCGATATCTGAACCCAATATGAGCGAACAAGCCACTCTGGATCTGACCCCCGCGGCCGATGACGACAGCCTGCTGCTGTCGGACTACGCCCGCCGCGCCTATCTCGATTACGCGATTTCGGTGGTCAAGGGCCGCGCGCTGCCCGATGTATGCGACGGTTTGAAGCCGGTGCAGCGGCGCATCCTGTATGCGATGTGGCGCATGGGGCTGGCGGCCGAGGCCAAGCCGGTCAAGTCCGCGCGGGTGGTCGGCGACGTGCTCGGCCGCTTTCACCCGCACGGCGATCAGGCCGCGTACGACGCGCTGGTGCGCCTGGCGCAGGACTTCGCGCAGCGTTACCCGCTGATCGACGGCCAGGGCAACTTCGGCAGCCGCGACGGCGACGGCGCCGCGGCGATGCGCTACACCGAAGCGCGGCTCACGCCGATCGCCCGGCTGCTGCTGGCCGAGATCGACAGCGGCACGGTGGACTTCATCCCCAATTACGACGGCTCGACGCAGGAGCCGCGGCTGCTGCCCGCGCGCCTGCCTTTCGTGCTGCTCAACGGCGCCAGCGGCATCGCCGTGGGGTTGGCCACCGAAATCCCGGCGCATAACCTGCGCGAAGTCGCCGCCGCGTGCGTGGCGCTGCTCAAAAACCCCAAGGCCACGCTGGCCGACCTGCTGCCGCTGCTGCCCGGGCCGGACTTCGCCACCGGCGGGCAGATCATTTCCAGCTTCGAAGACATCGAAAGCGCCTACGCCAGCGGCCGCGGCAGCCTGAAGGTGCGCGCGCGCTGGCATGTCGAAGACCTGGCGCGCGGCCAGTGGCAACTGGTGATCGACGAACTGCCGCCGGGGGTCAGCACGCAGCGGGTGCTCGAAGAAATCGAGGAGCTCAGCAACCCCAAGCTGCGGCCGGGCAAGAAAAGCCTGCTTCCCGAGCAGATCGCGGTCAAGCAGACCGTGCTCGGCTTGCTCGACGCTGTGCGCGACGAGTCCGGGCGCGACGCCGCGGTGCGCCTGGTGCTGGAGCCGCGCAGCTCGCGCATCGACGTGGCCGAGTTCGTCAACACCCTGCTGGCGCGCACCAGCCTGGAGGCGAGCGTGCCGATCAACCTGGTGGTCATCGGCCGCGACGGCAAGCCGCGGCAGAAAGGGCTGCTCGACATGCTGCGCGAGTGGGTCGCGTTCCGCCGCGACACCGTGCTGCGCCGCAGCCGCCACCGCCTGCAGCAGGTCGACGAGCGCATCCACATCCTCGAAGGCCGGCAGCAGGTGCTGCTCAACCTCGACGAGGTCATCGACACCATCCGCAACAGCGACGACCCCAAGCCGGCGCTGATCGCCCGCTTTGCCCTCACCGACGCGCAGGCCGAGGACATTCTGGACATGCGGCTGCGCCAGCTCGCGCGGCTGGAAGCCATCCGCATCGAAAAGGAACTGCAGGGGCTGCGCAGCGAGCAGTCCGAGCTGCGCAAGCTGCTGGCCGACGACAAGGCGCTGACGCGCAAGCTGATCGCCGAAATCGAGGCCGACGCCAAGCAGTTCGGCGACGACCGCCGCACTTTGATCCAGCCCGAGCAGCGCGCGGTGGCCGAAGTCAAGGTCATCGACGAGCCGGTGACGGTGATCGTGTCGCAGAAGGGCTGGCTGCGCACGCAAAAAGGCCACGAGGTCAACGCGCAGACGCTCGCCTTCAAGCCCGGCGACGCGCTGTACGCCACTTTTGCCTGCCGCAGCGTCGACGCGGTGGCGGTGCTGGGCAGCGACGGTCGGGCGTATTCATTGGCCGTGGCCGATCTGCCGGGCGGGCGCGGCGACGGCCAGCCGGTCACCGCGTTCATCGACCTCGCCACCGGCACGCACGCAGCGCATTTCGTCGCCGGCGACAAGGCACAGCGCCTGCTGCTGTGGACGGCGCAGGGTTATGGCTTGACCTGCGCCCTGGGCGACTTGTTGAGCCGGCAGCGCGGCGGCAAGACCTTCGTCAGCCTCGAATCCGGCGACAGCCTGCAGCGCCCGCTGCTGCTCGCTGCCGATGCTGCCGGTGGGGCTACGGGCCGACTGGCTTTGCTCAGCGCACAAGGCCGACTGCTGCTGTTTCCCGCCGCGCAGGTCAAAACCCTGGCGCGCGGCGGCCGCGGCGTGACCCTCATCGATCTGGACGCCGCCGAGCAGGTTCTCAGCGCCGTGCAATTGCCTGCCGATCGCGACTCGCTGGTCGTCAGCGGCACCGGCCGCGGTGGCTCGGCGCGCAGCGTCACGCTCGGCCCATCGCAGCTCGACGCGTATGCCGGCAAACGCGCCAAGCGCGGCCGCAAGCTGGAATTGACGTTCAAACCCGAACGCCTGACGCCGGCCTGATCGGCCGGTACGGGGATCAGGGCGCGATTTCGGCGATCAGCTCGATTTCCACCGCCGCACCCAGCGGCAATTGCGCCACGCCGAACGCACTGCGCGCGTGCGCGCCACGCTCGCCGAAGACTTGCGCGATCAGTTCGGACGCGCCGTTGATGACCAGGTGGTGTTCGGTGAAAGTCGGCGCAGAGTTGACCAGGCCGAGCAGCTTGACGATGCGCCGCACCCGCTCCAAATCGCCTACGGCGGCTTGCAAGGTGCCCAACAGGTCGATGGCGATGGCGCGCGCGGCCAGCTTGCCGGTGGCGGTATCCAGATCGGTGCCGAGTTGCCCGGTCCACACCGCGCCGTCGCGCTTGGCGATGTGGCCGGACAAAAACACCAGATTGCCCGTCTGCACGTAGGGCACGTAAGCGGCGGCAGGGGTGGACACGGGCGGCAGGCTGATACCGAGCCGTTCGAGGGTTTGCGCAATCGACATGACGTTCTCCAAACCGAAAACCCGCAGTTTAGGGCGTAGGGCGAGGGCCTATTCGGACCTGGCGCGCACAGTCCAGATAAAAAAGCGGGGCCCGAGGCCCCGCCAAACACTGCTTGGAGGAAACTTGGATTGCCGATCAGCCGATCTGCACCGGAACGAAAATGCGGTTGCTGCCGCGCTGGATCAGCAGCGCCACCGATTTGCCGGCGTTCTTCAGGATCTGGCGCACTTGGTCGATGCTGCTGACCGACTTGCCGTCGACCGCGATCAGAATGTCGCCGGGTTGGATGCCGGCCTCTTCCGCCGGGCCGCTCACGCCCTCGATCAGCAAACCGTGCGACACCCCGGCCTGCTGTTCCTCGCTGGCGTTGAGCGGGCGCACCACCAACCCCAGCCCGCCGTGTTCACCGTGCGTGCCCTGCCCTGCCGCGGCCAGCGTGACGTTGTCGCTGAAATTGCCCAGCACGGCGGTGACGTTCTGTTCCTTGTGGTCGCGCCACACACCCAGCGTCACCTTACTGCCGGGGGCCGACAGCCCGATCATCATCGGCAGGTCGGCCGAGTCGTTCACCGGCTGGCCGTTGACGCTGAGAATGATGTCGCCCGGCTTGAGTCCGGCCTTGGCCGCCGGGCTGTCTTTTTCCACCTGCGCCACCAGCGCGCCGCGCGGGGTCTGCAGGCCGAACGAGGTCGCCAGGCTTTGCGTCACCGTCTGCACGGCAATGCCCAGCCGTGCGTGCTCGACCTTACCGTGCTCGATGATCTGCTTGGCCACGCGCTCGGCGACGTTGATCGGAATGGCGAACGACAGCCCCTCGAAGGCACCGGTCTGGGTGAAGATCTGCGAGTTGATGCCGACCACTTCGCCCTTGGTGTTGAACAGCGGACCACCGGAGTTGCCGGGGTTGACGGCGACGTCGGTCTGGATGAACGGCACCATGCTGTCATCGGGCAGCGAACGGCTCTTGGCGCTGACGATACCCGCCGTCACCGTGTTGTAGAAGCCGTAGGGCGAGCCGATGGCCAGCACCCAGTCGCCCGGCTCCAAAGTGTTCGGGTTGCCCAGACGCACCGTGGGCAGATTGGTCGCGGGGATTTTGATCACCGCGATGTCGGTCTTGGTGTCATACCCCAGGACTTTGGCCTTGTAGGTGCGGTGGTCGGTGAGCGTCACTCGCACCGAGCTCGCCCCCTTGACGACGTGCGCATTGGTCAGGATCAGGCCGTCGGAACTGATGATGAACCCCGAGCCCAACCCCTCGGTGGGAACGACGCGCTGCTGACCGTTGTTGAACTGCTGGAAAAAGCGGAAAAACGGATCATTCTGGAACTCTTTGGGAATCTGCTGCTGCACCGTTTCCTTGGTTTCTCCCCTGACGTTGATGTGCACCACCGCCGGGCCGTACGCCTTGACGATGGAAGCGAAGTTCGGCGCGTTGGTCGCCACGCCGGCCATCGGCGCGGCCGGCGGGTTGTTGAACAGCGGCACCATTTTGTGGTTCATCTCCACCTGCGGCGCCTGTTCGGCGTAGCTGAACTGGTACGCCAGCGTCCCCGCGCCGGCGATGATCCCCGCTGCCGCCAGCGCCGCCCACAGCTTGCGGGAGAGTTGCGATGTTGTGGTTTGCATGAATGCCTCCGAAACGAAACCAACGAATTGCGATGGTCGAATGTTCGCAGCGCTGCCTTAGACTCGGCTTAAGCTACAGAACGAGGTGTCGCCATGCCCCCATTCCCCGCCCTGTGTCCCGCCCTGCGCGCCGCCGGCGTGCTGTTTGCCGTCTGCCTGGCCACTGCCCCCGCGCTGGCGCAAACCGCCGCCGCGGAACCCTCCGGGGTCGTTGAACTGCAGGCCACGGCGCAAACCGAAGTCAGCCCCGATCTGGCGGTGATGACCTTGGCGGTCGAACGCAGCGGCACCGATGCCGCCGCGTTGACGGCGCAGGTCAGCCAGGCGCTGCAGGCGGCGCTGCAGCGCGCCCGTGCAGTCAGCGGGGTGCAGGCCGGCAGCGGCGGCTTCAGCACCCAGCCGCAGTGGAAAACGGTGGACGGCAAACCGCAGCGCGACGGCTGGACGGTGCGCGCCGCGCTACTACTCAAGTCCCGCGACGTCGATGCGCTGGGCAGGCTGGCCGGGCAGCTGGCGCAGCACGGCCTGCTGGTGGAGTCCAGCGCGTTCGAGGTATCGTCTGCCTTGCGCGAGCGCGAGGAAACCGCGCTCATCCAGGCCGCCATCGCCCGCTTCCAGTCCAAAGCGACCACCGCGGCACGCGCGCTGGGTTATGCGCACGATACCCTGCGCACGCTGCAGATCGGTGCGGTGCAGGAGCAGACGCCGTCGCCGCGGCCGCTGATGCTGCGCGCTGCCGGTGCGCTGCAGGCCGAGACTGCCACCGCGGTGCCGCTGGCGTCCGCGCCGGTGACGCTGCAACTCACGGTACAGGGCAGCGTGCAGCTCGGTCATTGACCGCAGCGCCTGGGCGCGGTCTGCCGCGGCGGCGCGGCGCAGCAGGCTCCTACAATGAGGCGGCTTTCCCGATGTTCCTGCGGTATGCCTGCGACCCTCACCCAGCCAGAATTCGTCCTCACCCTGTCTTGCCCGGATGCGCCGGGCATCGTGCACTCGGTGTCCGGGCTGCTGTACCAGGCCGGGTGCAACATCATGGACTCGCAGCAATACGGCGACGCCGACACCGGGCTGTTTTTCATGCGGGTGCACTTTTCCGCGCCGCCACATTTGCACGACGCAGCGCAGCTCGCGCTACTGTTCGCCGACGTACGCCAGCGTTTTGACATGCAGGCGCAGTTCCACGACTTGCGCGTGCGACCGACGGTGGTGATCGCCGTCAGCCAGCACGGTCATTGCCTGAACGACTTGCTCTACCGCTGGAAAGCCGGGCAACTGGCGATGCACATCGGCGCGGTGGTGTCCAACCACACCACGTTCGCCGACCTCACCCGCAGCTATGGTCTGGAGTTTCACCACTTGCCGCTGCCCGCGGGAGCGAACGCGCAGGTCAAGCGCGCGCAGGAACAGGCGATCGCCGCGGTGATGCAGCAGTGCAACGCCGAGCTGCTGGTGCTGGCGCGCTACATGCAGATCCTCAGCCCGGAGTTCTGCGACACACTAGCCGGACGGGCGATCAACATCCATCACTCGTTCCTGCCCAGCTTCAAGGGCGCGCGGCCCTACGCCCAGGCGTACGCCCGCGGTGTCAAGCTCATCGGCGCCACGGCGCATTACGTCACCGCCGACCTCGACGAAGGCCCGATCATCGAGCAGGATGTCGAGCGGGTCGATCACACCATGAGCGCCGCAGACCTCACCGCCGTCGGCCAGGATGTGGAAAGCGTCGTGCTCGCCCGCGCCGTGCGCTGGCACGTGGAACACCGCATTCTGCGCAACGGGCACAAAACCGTGGTCTTTCGTTAAAAGCGCCGTTTTCCCTCACCGCCGCCAGCCATGCCCCGCCGCAAATTCCCGCCGCAAACCCCCTGGACCAACACCCCGGACGATGTCGAGGCGGCTTTTTACGACACGCTGGCCAGCGGCAACGTCGATGCGCTGATGTCGCTGTGGGCCGAAGATGAAGATGTTTGTTGCATCCACCCCGGCGGGCAGCGGCTCGATGGCCACGCCGCGGTGCGCGACGGCTTTGCCCAACTGCTCGCCGGCGGTGGCCTGCAGATCAACGCCGAAGTGCAGCATCGCTGGCACAGCCTGAGCAGCGCGGTGCACAGCGTGGTCGAGCGCATGCAGGTCGAGGTCGACGGCCAGATGCGATGGGGTTTCGTTCTGGCGACCAATGTATTCATCCACACCCCCGCAGGCTGGCGGTTGGTGCTGCACCACGCCAGCCCGGGCATGCCGCAAACCCCGCTGGACATCATCCTGCCCGGCGACGTGCTGCACTGACGCCAGCCGCCGCGCCAACCGCCTGATGGCCATGTCAGCCGTGCCGGCTTTCCCTGGCTACGTGCCGCCGCGCTGGCTGCCCGGCGGACAGTTGCAAACCGTGGTGCCGGCGCTGCTGTCGCGCCGCGGCCGGCCGGCTGCGGCGTTGCGGCGCCAACGCTGCACCACGCCTGACGGCGACTTCATCGACATCGACTGGCTGTCTGCTCCCGCAGCGGCCGATGCGCCGCTGCTCGTGCTGTTCCACGGCTTGGAAGGATCGTCGCGCAGCCATTACGCGCAGGCGCTGCTCGCCGCCTGCGCCGCCGCGGGCTGGCAGTGCGCCGTGCCGCATTTCCGCGGCTGCTCGGGCGAGGACAACCTCGCACCGCGCGCCTACCACAGCGGCGACTGGGCCGAGATCGACTGGATCTTGCAGCGCTTGGCGCAGCAGCGGCCGCTCGCGCCGCTGTTCGCTGCCGGCGTGTCGCTCGGCGGCAATGCGTTGCTGCGCTGGGCGCAAGAACTCGGCGACGACGCGGGGCGGCGCGTTCACGCCATTGCCGCGGTCAGCGTCCCGCTCGACCTGGCCGCAGGCGGCCAAGCCATCTCCCGTGGGCTGAGCCATCCGCTGTACACCCGCACCTTTTTGCGCACGCTCAAACCCAAGGCGCTGCGCATGATCGCCCGCCATCCCGGACTGGCCGACGCCCAGCGGGTGCGCCAGGCGCGCGATCTGCACGCGTTCGACGACGCCTTCACCGCACCGGTGCACGGCTTTCGCGACGCGGACGATTACTGGTCACGCGCGTCGAGCAAGCCGCATTTGCACCGCCTGCGTCTGCCCACATTGCTCCTCAACGCGCGCAACGACCCGTTCCAACCCGCCGCGGTGCTGCCCACCGCGAACGACGTCTCAGCCTGCGTGCAACTCGATCAGCCGGCGCAAGGCGGACATGCGGGCTTTGCCCAGGGTGGCCCGCCCGGAACGTTGCAGTGGATGCCGCAGCGCCTGCTGCACTTTTTCCGCCACGGCGACTGAAACCGATGGACGCTGCCGTGCTTCACGCCATGGCGCGCTGGCCGCACGTGCCGCGCTGCACCGGCTGGCTGGCCCTGGACCAGCGCGGCCAATGGTGGCTGCGCGACCACGTCGCCAGCCCGGTTTGGCCGCGACGCGCCGACGGCCTGCTCGACAAAACCGGCGCGGGGCCGGTCTTGCACCCCGGCTTGGCGGCATTCATCGGCCGCAACTACACCGCCGACGGCAGCGGCACGTGGTATGTGCAAAACGGCCCGCAGCGCGTTGACGTGACGCTGGAAACCGCGCCGTGGATACTGCGTCTGCAGCACGACGCCGCGCGGGGCTGGCATGTGCAGACACACACCGGGACGATCGGCACGATCGACGCCGTCTGGCTCGATACCCAAGGCCGCGTCTGGCTGCAGACCGCCCTGGGTGCGGGATTGCTGCACAGCAACGACGTCCCGCTGCTGGCGGGGTACTTCAATGACGCCGGCACCCTTCTGCAGCTTCCGCACGCGGCGCCGCTGCTGGTGCGACAGTTCAGCGGCAGCGCTGCGACATGGTTCGGTTTTCAGCCCGACCCGAGGGCTTGAACCCTCCACCAGGCGACACAGTACGCTGCTGCCCTGCGGGCAGGCAGTTTGCGGCGCTGCACACACCGGGCCGGAAGGCTGGCCGTTGCGCGCGCAGCCGGCAACAGGCTTATTTCGACTGCGCGATCATGTAATCGACCGCGGCTTTGACCGCATCGTCGCTCGCCGTCGATCCGCCCTTGGGCGGCATCACGCCGCGCTTGCCGGTGTAGCCGTGGATCGCGCGGTCGTAGAGCACAGCCTCGCCCTGCGCGATGATTGGCGCCCAGGCGGCCTTGTCGCCCACCTTCGGCGCGCCGGCCACACCGGCGCCATGGCAGGCCACGCAGGTCGATTCGTACAACGACTTGCCGTCGGCCTTGGCTGCGGCAACCGGCACCGCCGTGCCGCTGGCTCCCCCTGCCGGTGCAGCGGCGGCTGAAGCCGCTGGAGCGGCTGCCGCGGTCATCGACGCTGCATTCTGCTGCGCTGCCGCCTGGCTGCTGGCCGCCACGGCAACCGAAGCGACAGGCGCCACTCGCGCATCCACCGCAGCCGTGGACAGCGCCTCAGACCCCGCAGGCGGCTCGCTGCTGCTGCCGATATAGAACGCAATCAATAGCAGCAACACGATCGGAACGATGAAACCGATGCCCATGACGATCAGAATTTTGCGCAGGGTCGGCGCAAACGGCAGATCGGGCACGTCGGTGCTGTCGGCGGGGACGGGTTGAGAATTCGAGTGCGGTGCGCTCATGGTGGTGCAGAGAGTGGATGGAAGTTCAAATCGACAGCGCACATGATATGCGCTGTACATGATTCATCGACCGGGTCAACCCCAAGCACGCCACGCACCGATTTTGAATTTGATTTGGATCACTCGGCGTTGCACTTGCCGACGCCGTACGACGCCAGCACCGACCGGCCGAACGCTTTACGCCGCGCGATGCACCGACCGACCGAGGTTCGCGCCAGGAAACAGGGTAGAATGTTTAGTTCTGCCGCATTGCAGCGTTTTGCAATTGGCGTGCGCCCGTAGCTCAGTGGATAGAGTATTGGCCTCCGAAGCCAAGGGTCGCTGGTTCGATCCCAGCCGGGCGCGCCAGAAAATCGCAAAAAATCAAAGGCTTGCAGAACGAGACCCCGTTCGTGGCATGGTCGAATCGGGGCGGATTTTCCGAGTCGGTTTTCCTCCGGCTCCCCCAACGCCCGGCGTGGCGCGCAAGCGTTCCCTCGTTTTGCTCCGCGCCGGCGATGGGTCACCGGCGGCGCCGGGACGCTGGCTTGCGCTTGCCGATGCGTATGACCAGGGCGCGCGCAAAACGCCGTCTTCGACGCCGGCGGCGATGCGATAGTCGCCGACGCAGCACTTCCCGAAGACCCCTGCCTCAAGCTTTCGACGGCCCGCGCCGATGCGGCTCGCCGATCCGGGCGGCACGTTGCCGCAAGACAACGGTGATGCGCGGGACAGCGGCTTGGAGCCGCACGGCCAGGTTCTTTATGGCTTTATCGTCGATCTCGATCGGCCAAGCCCAGATCGCGCGCCACATTCTCCAGCGCTTGGGTGCGGCTGCGGCCTGCGCGACTGTCGATCAGACCTTGCTGCCCTGCAAGGGACGAATCTTCCACGCCGTCCAGGTGCTCAACGCGGGCTCGCGGGCATCGAAACGCCTTGGTGCGTCCGGCGGCTGTGGCCTGTGCCTCGGGCGGCTTGGCACTTCGGCGGGCAGCCCGATTGCTCGCTTGCCTCGACTGCTGCGCTGGAAATGCGACACGAACAAAGCTGCATTGCCGCACGGCCTGCCACGGAACGGCCACGTCCGCCCAGGCAGGTCATTGCGTGCCGCGCTGCAGCCACTCGACGATCGGCTGCCATTGCTCCAGATCTTTGGCCGTCTGGCTGGCGGGCAGGTCCCACAGTGTCAGGCCATGAGCGGCCATTTGCGGGTACAGCGTGGTTTGGCGCAGCGCGCCGATCATCGGCAAGCCGCTCTGGCTGACGAAAGCCTGCAACTGTTCGGCCGCGTGAGTGCGCGGGTCGATGCGCACGCCCACCAGCGCCAAATCGAAGCCGTGTTTTTCATGGGCATCGCGCAGTTTTGCCAAGAAGTCCTGCGTGGCGTAGATGTCGAAAATCGACGCCGACAGCGGCACCAGCACTTTGTCGGCCTGGCGCATGACGTCGTTGAGCCGCCAGCCGTGCAGCCCAGCCGAAGTATCGATCACCGCGTGCATCGTGCCCCTGGGAGGTTTGGCGATGTAGTCATGGCTCATCTCCCAGGTGTCGATACGCGGCAGCGCCGGGTCGCGCAGCGACAGCCACAGCCTGGCCGACTCCTGCCGATCGGAGTCGCCGAGCAGGACGTGATGCCCGCGGTAGGCGAAGTACCCGGCGATCTGGGTGGACAGGGTGGTTTTGCCCACCCCGCCTTTCGGATTGGCGACGACGATGACCGGCATGGCGCGACTCCTCAGCTTTTTGCGTGCAGCAGACGTGGTTTTCACAAATTACCAGAAGCCGCCGAGCAATACCATGTCGCCGTCGGCATCGCCAGCGATTGCGCGGCTGCAAACGCAGCACGCCGCAGGCAGCGGCCTCAGCCGCGACGCTGCCGCACTGCTTCGTACAGGCACACGCCTGCTGCCACCGATACGTTCAGACTCTCGACCGCGCCGAGCATCGGAATGCGCAGCAGCTGGTCGCAGGTTTCGCGTACCAGCCGGCGCATGCCCGCCCCTTCAGCCCCCATGACCAGCACCGCCGCCTGCCGCCAGTCGGCGGCGTAGACGTCGTCGGTGGCGCTTTCGTCGGTGCCCATGACCCACAGCCCGCGCTCCTGCAGTTCGCCCAGGCTGCGCACCAGATTGGTCACCATGACGTACGGTACGGTTTCGGCCGCGCCGCTGGCCACGCGCGCCACCGTCGGGTTGATGCCGACGGCGCGGTCTTTGGGCGCGATCACCAGGTGCACCCCGGCGGCATCGGCGGTGCGCAAAATCGCTCCGAGGTTGTGTGGGTCGGTCACGCCGTCGAGCGCCAGCACCAGCGGCGCTCCCTGCACGCCATCGAGCACAGCGTGCACATCGTGCGCCTGCAGCCGTTCCTCCACCTGCGCCACCACGCCCTGATGCCTGTCGGTGCCGGCCAGCGCGGTCAGACGGTCTGCGGGCAGCGCGCTGACTTGCACCCCGGCGGCCTGCGCCTTGCGCAAAAACTGCTGCATGCGAGCGTCGCGGCGCGCAGCATCGACGTAAACTGCCCGCACCGACGCTGGCGCGGCGCGCAGCCGGGCGCCGACGGCGTGAAAACCGTACAGCGGTTTCACGCCGCCTCCCGCTGCGGCGGCTCGCTCAGACGCCCGGCGTGCAGCGTGCAGATGCGGTCGCAGCGCGCAGCCAACGCCGCATCGTGCGTCACCAGCACCAGCGTGGCCGCGGTCTGGGCGCTCAGGCGAAACATCAAATCGACCACGCGCCCGCCGGTGGCGGCGTCGAGGTTGCCCGTGGGCTCGTCGGCCAGCACCAGCCGCGGACTGCCGACGAAGGCACGCGCCAGCGCCACACGCTGCTGCTCGCCACCGGACAGCAAGGCCGGGCGGTGATGCAGCCGCTGCCCCAGGCCGACGGCATGCAGCAGCGTCGTGGCCAAGTCGACTGCGCCGTGTGTACGCCCGGCGATCTCCAGCGGCAGCATCACGTTTTCCAGCGCGGTGTAATGGTCGATGAGCTGAAAATTCTGGAACACGAAGCCGATTTTTTGCGCGCGCAGGTCGGCGCGGCCGTTTTCGTCCAGGCTGGCCAGATCGACGCCGTCGATCCACACCCGCCCGGTGCTGGGCACGTCCAGCCCGGCGAGCAAGGCCAGCAACGTCGATTTGCCCGAGCCTGACGCGCCGGTGATCGCCACCGTATGCCCGGCGGGCACGCGCAGCTCGACCCCGGCGAGAATGGTCAGGGCGTCGCCGGCGTCGGCGACTGTCTTGCCCAGATCCTGCGCGACAATCACATCGCCCGTCATGGAAACCCTGTCATGGAATTTGAAATCGAGCGCGCCATTGTAGAAACCCCGTCAGCGATGCCGCGGCGCAAGGTTTTGGCGCTGCTGACCGCGGCGCTTCTGCCACCGCGCGCCGGCGCTGCGGCCTCAAATGCACCGCTGCTGCTCGTCGTCGGCGACAGCCTGTCGGCCGGCTACGGCCTGGAAACGGGCAAGGGCTGGGTCGATCTGTTGCGCCAGCGGCTGCATGCGCACCATCCGCGCTGGAACGTGGTCAACGCCAGCATCAGCGGCGAAACGACCGCGGGAGGTCTGGCGCGGCTGCCCGCGCTGCTCGAACGCGACCGACCGCAGGTCGTGGTCATCGAGCTCGGCGGCAACGACGCACTGCGCGGGCTGTCGCTGCAGCAAACCGCCGACAATCTGTCGCAGATGGTCGCGCTGTGCAAAAAAGCCGGCGCCCGCGTGCTGCTCGTGGGCATACAGATCCCGCCGAACTACGGGCCGGTCTATACCGCGCGCTTCGCCGCCGTGTTTCCTACTGTGGCCCAGGCACAAGGCGTCGCGCTGGTGCCGTTCCTGCTTTCCGGGGTCGTGGCCCACCCGGACTGGTTCCAGGCGGACAACATCCACCCCACGGCGCAGGCGCAGCCGACGATGCTCGACACCGTCTGGCCGTACCTCCAACCGCTGCTGCGCGCAGCAGACAAAGGCCGGCGATGAATCCGCGGTCGATCGACGCCGACGCGGCGCTTCAAGCTCTGTCGACCTACAGCGCGGTCATCGACGTGCGCACCCCATCGGAGTTTGCCCTCGACCACGTGCCGGGGGCGCAGAACTGGCCGGTGCTCGACGACACGCAGCGCGCCGAAATCGGCACGCTGTACGCACAAGTCGATCCGTTCACCGCCAACAAGCGTGGCGCGGCGCTGATCGCGCGCAACATCGCGCATCATCTCGACACGCACACGGCGGCACTGCCCAAGTCCTGGTCACCTCTGGTGTATTGCTGGCGCGGCGGCAACCGCTCGGGCGCGTTGGCGCACATCCTCGCGCGCATCGGGTTTTCCGTCACGGTCGTGCAAGGCGGCTACCGCGCGCTGCGCCGGGCGTTGCGTGCGCAACTCGCGCAACTGCCGGCGACTTTGCAGTTCCATGTGGTCTGCGGTCGTACCGGCTGCGGCAAAAGCCGATTGCTGCACGCGCTGCACGAGGCCGGCGCGCAAGTGCTCGATCTCGAAGCGCTGGCGCAGCACCGCGGCTCGGTGCTCGGTTTGGAGCCGGGCACGCAGCAACCGTCGCAAAAGCTGTTCGAATCGCGGCTGTGGGCGGCTTGCGCGGTTTCGATCCGCAGCGCCCGGTGTA
>JBFXEK010000004.1:0-16244 GCA_050180155.1 Thiomonas sp.
GGGAGGTTCTCGATTGAATACAAGCGAGTGGTGCAACCTTGAGGATGTGGCACGCGGCTTGCAGAGGCTGCGATGCGCGGACCCCATGTCTGTCCCCCAAGTGGCTTCATTAGAAGACCATAGAGGCACCCAAGGCGGCATAGTGATCGCGAAACCGCAATTCCTTGTCAACCTTGTCATTGATGGAGAACCGAAATGACCGCTCTCAGACAAATCGCTTTTTACGGCAAAGGTGGAATCGGCAAATCGACCACCTCGCAAAACACCCTCGCTGCGCTGGCCGAGATGGGGCAGAAAATCCTCATCGTCGGCTGCGACCCCAAGGCCGACTCGACCCGTCTCATCCTGCACGCGAAGGCGCAGGACACCATCTTGTCGCTGGCAGCGGAAGCCGGATCGGTCGAGGACCTCGAACTCGAAGACGTGATGAAAGTCGGCTACCGTGACATTCGTTGCGTCGAATCCGGCGGCCCGGAGCCGGGTGTAGGCTGCGCCGGTCGCGGGGTCATCACCTCACTCAACTTCCTGGAGGAAAACGGCGCCTATGACGGCGTCGATTACGTTTCCTACGACGTGCTCGGCGACGTGGTGTGCGGTGGTTTCGCCATGCCCATCCGCGAAAACAATGCGCAGGAGATCTACATCGTGATGTCGGGCGAAATGATGGCCATGTACGCCGCCAACAACATCTCCAAGGGCATTCTGAAGTACGCCAACTCCGGCGGCGTGCGCCTGGGCGGGCTGATCTGCAATGAGCGTCAGACCGACAAAGAACTCGAACTGGCCGAGTCACTGGCGAAGAAGCTCGGCAGCAAGCTCATCCACTTCGTTCCGCGCGACAACATCGTGCAACACGCCGAGCTGCGTCGCATGACCGTGCTCGAGTTCGCCCCCGACTCCAAGCAAGCCGGCGAATACCGCACTCTGGCCAACAAGATCCACGCCAACGCTGGCAACGGCACCATCCCCACCCCCATCACCATGGACGAGCTCGAAGACCTACTGATGGAGCACGGGATCATGAAGGCCGTAGACGAGAGCGAAATCGGCAAGACGGCGGCCGAACTGGCGGCTGCCTGATCGCGGCAACACCCGACGGCGCCGCCACGTCCTGCGGCGCCGCGTATCGAAACGACAGCCTAGGAGCACCATCATGAACATGACAGTTGAAGAGCGCAAGGCAGAAAACCGGGCCTTGATCGATGAAGTGTTGAAAGCGTATCCGGAAAAAATGGGCAAGCGCCGCGCCAAACACCTCGGTGTCGTCGAGGAAGGCAAGTCCGACTGCGGTGTCAAGTCCAACATCAAGTCGCTGCCCGGTGTGATGACCATCCGCGGCTGCGCCTACGCCGGCTCCTATGGCGTGGTGTGGAGCCCGGTCAAGGACATGATCCACATCAGCCACGGCCCCGTAGGCTGCGGTCGCTACGCCCGTGGAGGACGGCGCAGCTACTACATCGGCACCACCGGTGTGGACACCTACACCACCATGCATTTCACCTCCGACTTCCAGGAAAAGGACATCGTTTTCGGCGGCGACAAGAAGCTGGAAAAAATCATCGACGAACTGGAAACGCTGTTTCCGATGTCCAAGGGGATCACGGTGCAATCCGAATGCCCCATCGGGCTGATCGGCGACGACATCGAGGCAGTCTCGAAGAAAAAGGCCGCGGAAATCGGCAAGCCGATCGTGCCCAACCGCTGCGAGGGCTTTCGCGGCGTGTCGCAGTCGCTCGGCCACCACATCGCCAACGACGCGATCCGCGACTGGGTACTGGACCCCGCCGCCGACAAGCACAAGGACTTCGAGAGCACGCCCTACGACGTCACCCTGCTGGGCGACTACAACATCGGCGGCGACGCCTGGGGGTCGCGCATCCTGCTGGAAGAAATGGGGCTGCGCGTCATCGCCCAGTGGTCCGGCGACGGCACGCTGCAGGAAATCGAGCTGGGTTCCAAGCCGAAGCTCAACCTGCTGCACTGCTACCGCTCGGTGAACTACATCGCGCGGCACATGGAGGAGAAGTACGGCATTCCCTTCTACGAATTCAATTTCTTCGGCCCGACCCGGATCAAGGAATCCGTGCGCGGGATTGCGGCGCTGTTCGACGACCGCATCCAGGAACTGGCAGAAAAGGCGATCGCCAAGTACCAGCCGCAATGGGACGCGGTGATCGAGAAGTACCGCCCGCGGCTCGAAGGCAAGAAGGTCATGCTGTACGTCGGCGGTCTGCGCCCGCGCCACGTGATCGGCGCCTACGAGGACCTGGGCATGGAAGTCATCGGCACCGGCTACGAGTTCGCCCACAACGACGATTACCAGCGCACCACGCACTACGCGCAGAACGGCACGCTGATCTACGACGACGTCACCGGCTATGAAATGGAAAAGTTCGTCGAGAAGTTGCAGCCGGATCTGGTGGCCTCCGGAATCAAGGAGAAATACGTCTTCCAGAAGATGGGCTACCCGTTCCGCCAGATGCACTCGTGGGACTACTCCGGCCCCTACCACGGTCCGGACGGCTTCGCCATTTTCGCCCGCGACATGGACATGGCGGTCAACAACCCGGTGTGGAAAATGACCAAGGCCCCATGGAACTGAAGCGATAGCGAAGCAGGGGTGTGCAGACCGGATGCGCATCCCCCGCGCCATCGATGCGCATGACACACCCAAACCGCAAGGAGTTAACCATCATGAGTCAGAATGCAGAGAAGGTCGTTGACCACTTCAACCTCTTTCGCCAGCCGCAATATGTCGAAATGTTCAAGAACAAGCAGGCGCAATTCGAGGATCGCGTGCCTGCCGACGAAGTGGCAAAAGGGCAGGAATGGACCAAGACCTGGGACTACCGCGAGAAGAACTTCGCCCGTGAAGCCGTGGCGATCAACCCCGACAAGGCCTGCCAGCCGTTGGGGGCGATCATGGCCGCCGTGGGATTCGAAGGCACGCTGCCCTTCGTGCACGGCTCGCAGGGCTGCGTGGCCTACTTCCGCACCCAGTTCAACCGGCACTTCAAGGAGCCGTCGGCCTGCGTGTCGTCGTCGATGACTGAGGATGCGGCGGTGTTCGGCGGTCTCAACAACATGGTCGACGGTCTGGCCAACGCCAGCAGCCTGTACAAACCGAAGATGATCGCCGTGTCCACGACGTGCATGGCCGAGGTGATCGGCGACGACCTCAACGCCTTCATCAAGACCGCCAAGGAGAAAGGCTCGGTCCCCGCCGAATTCAACGTGCCTTTCGCTCATACTCCGTCGTTCGTCGGCAGCCACATCACCGGTTACGACAACATGATGAAGGGCATTCTGAGCTATTTCTGGGACGGCAAGGCCGGCACCGTACCACCGCTGGAGCGCAAGCCCAACGAAAGCATCAACTTCATCGGCGGCTTCGACGGCTATACCGTGGGCAACCTGCGCGAAGTCAAGCGCCTGCTCGGGACCATGGGTGTGCAATACACCATCCTCAGCGACAATAGCGACGTATGGGATACCCCGACCGACGGCGAATACCGCATGTACGACGGCGGCACCACGGTCGAACAGACCGAAGCCGCGATCAACGCCAAGGCGACCATTGGCATGCAGGAGTTTTCGACCGAGAAGACGCTCGCCTACATCGCCGAAAAGGGACAGGAGGTGGTGGCGCTGAACTGCCCGATCGGGGTGGCGGGCACAGACAAATTCCTCATGGAGGTCTCGCGCATCACCGGCAAACCCATTCCGGCGGAGATCACCAAGGAGCGTGGGCGCATCGTCGACGCCATCGCCGACTCGGCGGCGTATCTCCACGGCAAGAAGTTCGCCATGAGCGGCGACCCGGACTTCACCCTCGGGATGACTGCCTTTCTCATGGAACTCGGCGCCGAGCCGGTGCACGTGGTCTGCACCAACGGCAGTCCCGAGTGGCAGCAAAAAACGCAGGCGCTGCTCGATGCCTCACCTTTTGGCAAGGGCGGCAAAGCCTGGGCCGGGAAAGACCTATGGCATCTGCGCAGCCTGCTCTTTACCGAACCGGTCGATTTCCTCATCGGCAACAGCTACTGCAAATACCTGGAGCGCGATACCGGCACGCCGCAGATTCACATCGGCTTCCCGATGTTCGACCGCCATCACCGCCACCGCTATCCGATCTGGGGCTACCAAGGGGCGTTGAATGTGCTGGTGTGGATCCTCGACCGCATCCACCTGGAACTCGACCGCAACAGTATCGCCATTGGCAAGTCCGACTTCAGCTTCGACATCGTTCGCTGACGCGGCCGTGCGGATCGTGCCGCGCGTCCTGTCTGAGGCAGGACGCGGCATGATGTGAATCTGCCTTGAGGGGAGTGCGCCATGCGTATCACGTCCAAAGCCAGTTATGCGATTTCAGCGCTGATCGATCTCGCGCTGCAGCCAGCGGGTCGCTTTACTTCGCTGCAAACCATCGCGGCACGCCAGCAGATTTCCGTGTCCTATCTGGAGCACCTGTTTGCCAAACTGCGCCGCCATGGACTGGTTCTCTCAGTGCGCGGCCCGGGCGGTGGTTACGCCTTGGCGCGCGCTGCAGCCACGATCAGCATCGCGGAGATTGTGAATGCGGTCGGTCAGAAGGCACAAGCGCCAATCGACGATGCGAACGACGAAGCGGGCGCTGCGAACTCCATGGTCGCGATGCTGACTCCGGAAGCGCTGATCGCCGAGTCTCTCTGGGCCAAGGCAGACCTTGTTCTGCAGCATGCCTTGCAGGACATTGATTTGCAGAGCTTGGCCGAACCTCATCGCAAGGTACGGCAGTCGCAGCAGGAGGCTTCAGCCAGGCCTCGATCACCTGTGTTGCGGCGACCGAAGCCGGTCGGCCAGATGCCGCATGTCCGCGTAGTCGTGAAGTCAGTTTTCGACTTGGCAGAACTCGACGTCTGATCGATGGCTGCTTGTGCGCTCACGGACGGGTCCAAGCCGCCTCGACAATCCAGCATTGCCTGCTCGTCATCGTGGAGCCGTGAACCTTTTACGGCCTCCGCCTGGTTGCGGCGGCAAGGCTAGGCCACGCACTTCCCCCTTCCAATAGCAGCGGTTTTTTTATTGGTACGCCAAGTAACCATTGGGCGCGCTGGGGTTGCTGCCTTGCAGCCCGGTGGCGATCGAACGGCCGTAAAAAAACGGCAGTCCGAGATCGACGAAACCGGAAATCGCCGCCGTGCCGCCCAGAGCGGGCAGCGCGGCGTTTTGCGTGGCGAACATGGCCTGCGCGTTGCCGATGACCACGGTTTGTGCCGGGCCGAAGCCGAAGTTGGCCAGTTGCAGGCTGGCGGCGAGGTTCAGCGGTGAGGACGGGCAGTAAAAACCCGACAGGCAGGTGGGGACGCCGCTGAGGTTGAGGTAGTAGCCGTTGGAGCCGCTGTCGACGAAGCCGCTTTGCGTCACGCCGTTGAGCGTCAACGTCAGGTTGCCCGAGGTGTCCAGCGGATAGATCTGCGCCGCGCCGAGGCTGTTGTTGCTTTGCGTGTTCAAGCCGAAGGTCAGCGTGCCCGTGGCCGACGGTGCGCCGTTGGGCAGCGGCACGGCCGGCAGCGCCAGGATGCTGCCGTTGTTGTCGGTGGCGAACGCCGCCACCGGGTTGATCCCCTGCTGGCCCAAAGTGGCCGTGGTCGCGCTGCACGCCGTGCTGCTGCAGGTGTAATAAAAGCCGGTGCTGGCGCGGGTGGTGCAGGCGCTGCCGCAGTCGTATTTGAAATTGCTCACGCCCAGAATGCCGTTGGCGATGCCGCCAAAGCTGCTGGCGAAGTTGCTGCCTCCCTGCGCGGCGCAAGCCGCAGGCGCTGCGGGCAGCGCGGCGTCGTTCATCACCTGGATGGGCACCGCGCTGGTGGTGGTTTCCCCGCCGAGCTGGATGGTCGCCAGGCGCATGCTGCCCCAAGCGTAGCCCGAGGCGAACTGCGCGCACGCGGCGAGCTGTCCGCTACCCGAGGCAATGGCTGGCAGCGCGCTCGACAGGGTGGAATTCAGCGCCGAGGCGAACAGCCGCAAGCCGGCCGAACCGGTATCGACCAGTACGTCGGGAATGGTCTGGCAGGCGCCGCCGGGCGCGCACACGGTGACGCTGACGTAAGGCGTGTTGGCGGTGAGCGTGGATGTGTTGGCCGGCAACTGGTGGATGCTGACCGACACCACATTGCTTGGCGCGGCAGGGGGCACGGGCGCCGGGCTGGGCGTCGTCCCCGGCGCCGACGACGTGTTGGCAGGGGCCGTGCTTGCCGCAGGAGTCGACGATGCGCCGGTGCCGGTGGCCGGGCTGCTGCCGCCACCACCTCCACAGGCAGCCAGCAGCAGCGCGATGCACGACACGGCGCCCAGTCCGGCGCGACGCAGCAGGGCGGGCAGGTCGTGGAGCGAAAACGGTTTCATCGTGAGAAGCGGCAAAACAGGCGGGCGGGGTTTTCAGGGTTGCAGCGTGGCCGGATCGAACCCCGGCGGGAGCAGCGACGGTACCCAGGCCACGCCAAAAAAGCCGCGCATGCGCCCGCCGCTGTGCACCACGATGTCGCTGCCTTTGACCAGAGACAGGTTGAGCTGCTGCGGTTGCGCGTTGGCCGCCTGCACGTAGGGGGCGAAATAGCTGCCGAGCAGTTGTTGCAAATCCGGCTTGAACGGCCCTTTCCAGGTGATGGCGAACACAGTGCCGGCGGCGTTGGCGTATTCGGTCACCGTCGTGCCTTGCGGCGTTTGCACGGTCTGCGCCTGCACGGCAGCTGCAGCCGTGGCGTTGCCGGCGGCGGCCTGCGCCGCCAGCCGCGGCGCCTGCGTCAGCAGAGTGCCGTCTTTGGCAGCGTCGGCCAGCGGGCGGCCCAGACCGGCGTGGGCGTTGGCGCCCAGCGCAGCGAGTATGAGGCACGCAACCGCAGCGCGCGCGGGCAAACGGAGGAAAGACGTCATGGCAGCACGATTCGGCGCGAAAACCAGCGATGTGGCAGAGTCTAATCGGCCTTGTCCTGCCACCGTGTGACCGCTTGGCGGCTTGGGGCTGCGGCGTGGTAAAAACCGCAACGGTACGGCCCGTGCTCGCGCCAGGCGGGCCCGTCGGCGGCTGGGCGAATGCCGAACGGCGGCGTTTGTCTGCGGCGATCGCAGCGCATGGCGCAGGGGGCGACGGCGACAGCCTGGCCGAGCAGGCACGAATGCAAGCGTTGCTCGCCACGGTGTAAACCCCGGCCGCGGCGGGCGTGCGGGCCGGAATCAGCCGATCGGCTCGTTCTCCGCCAAGTCCAGATGCGCGGTGTCTCCCCAGCCGACCAGGGTGAGTTGCCCCTGTGCGTAGAGCAGGCGGTTGATCGCCGTGTTGCGCAGCTCGAAACTGCGCGGCGCCTGCAGTTCCTGTCCGGTGGCGGCGCGGTAAAACGCGTCGAGCACGCCGCCGTGCACGGCGACGACGATGAGCTGCCCGGCATGGCGCGCGGCGATGCGCTTGAGCGCGTTTTGCGCGCGTGCGGCGAACTCGCGCAGCGTCTCCCCGCCCGGGGCGGCGAATTCCGGGTCGCGATGTCGCCAGCGTTCGCATAGCGTCGGGTACAGGGGCTGCAGCGCGGCGAAGCTGTGACCTTCGAACTCGCCAAAGCAACGCTCGCGCAGCGCCGCGTCGCGGATGACGTCCAGCCCGTGTAGCGCGGCAATGGCCTGCGCGGTCTGCCAGGCACGCTGCAGATCGCTGGCGTAGACCGCGGCCACCGGCTCGTCGGCCAGCGCCAGCGCGGTCAGCCGCGCCTGCTCCAGGCCGCGGGCGTTGAGCGGAATGTCGGTATGACCCTGGATGCGCGACGCGGCGTTCCAGTCGGTTTCACCGTGGCGCAAGGCGATGATGCGGGTCGGTTCGGGCAGGCTGCTTGGCATGCGCCGCATTGTGCCGCATACCGCGGCGCAGGCCGCCGCCGCCGTGGTCAGTCGAAGTGGTAGCCGAGGCGCAACTGCAAATAGTCCTGCCCGGGGTTGGGGCGTTTGATGTCGGCGTTGGAGTAGTGCGTCAGGCGTAACCCCAGCGTCCACGGCGTGCCGTCGAAGCGGTGCAGCACGCCGATGGAGTCGCCGAACTGGTACGCCGTGGAGATGTGCTTGCCGCCGAGTTCGGTGCCGGAAAACACGTTGGCGCCGATGCCGAATTCAACCGCGGTTTGCGACGTGAACCACCAGCGGGCAAACGGCGTGAGGCCCACGTGGGTCAGGCTGCGGTTGGCCGCGCCCGACGGCGCGGTGACTTCGCCGAGCGAGGCTTCGAGCACGACGTCGAGCACGCTGGGGGTGTAGGCGTGCTGCCACAGCGGCGCGGTCTGATAGGCCAGTGTGGCGTTGCCGTAGCCGCCACGGCCATGGCCCCACAGCACCGAAAGCTGCGCAGCCTGCGTGGGCGGCTGCAGCAAAGCCCACAGACAGAGCGCGCCCAGAGCGCCGCGCAGCGCGGCGGGCAAGCGGGTGGATGCGCCCGGTGGTGTGCAATGCGAAGTCACGTCGTTCTCCTTTGTCGTTGTGTGAACCGGCACGGGTGCAAGCCTGTCAGTGGGCGCCGGCCGCGGCATCACCGCCGGCACCGCCGCGGGCGGGTTTGACCACCCACACCAGCGCCACCATGGCGATGAACAGCCAGGCGCTGAGCCGGAACATGTCGTCCACCGCCAAGGTATACGCCTGCTGGTCGACCAAGCGGTTGATCAACCCCAAGGCCTGCTCATGACTGAAGCCTTGCGCTTGCATGCCGTGCAGGATCGGATCGACCACTGGGTTGCCGGCGTAGATGTGGCTGATCAGTTGCTCGTGGTGCAGGTCGGCGCGGTTGTTCCACCACGTGGTGTAGATCGAGGTGCCGAACGACCCGGCGGTGATGCGGGCGAAATTCGACAGTCCGGACGCGGCGGCGATGCGGTGCGGCGGTAGCCCGCCGAGGATGATGCCCAGCAGTGGGATGAAAAACGTCGCCGTGGCGATGCCCTGGATCACCGTCGGGATGGAGTATTCCCAGTAGCTGTCGCCGGTGGTGAAGCGCGAGCGCATGTAGAACACCAAAGCGAACACCAGAAATGAAAACGTCGTCACCCAACGGGTGTCGACCATGTGCAGGTAGCGGCCGAGCACCGGCGAGAGCATGAGCGCGAACAACCCGACCCAGGCGAGCACTTCGCCGGCGTCGGTGGCGGTGTAGCCGACGATTTCCTGCAGCCACAGCGGCAGCAGCACCAGACTGCCGAAAAACATGCCGTAGGCCAGCGCCAGCAACAGCGTGCCGATGCTGAAGGTGGGGATTTTGAACAACGTCAGATCGACCACGGGGTGATCGTCGTACAGCTCCCAGATGAGGAACAAAACGAAGCCGATCACCGCGGCCACGGCCAAGCCGACGATGATTCTGGAGCCGAACCAGTCGAGCTCCTGCCCCTTGTCGAGCATGATTTGCAGCGACCCCACCCAGACGACCAGCAGCGCCAGCCCCGTCCAGTCGATCGGCAGCTTGCGGATCGGCGTTTCGCGCCGGATGTAGATCGACGCCGTCACCGCCGCGGCCAGCAGACCGACGGGGACGTTGATGTAAAAAATCCACGGCCACGAGATGTTGTCGGTGATCCAGCCGCCCAGCAGCGGCCCCATGATCGGCGCCACCAGCGTGGTCATCGACCACATGGCGATGGCCATGCCGGCGCGTTGTGGCTTGTAGCTCGACAGCAGCAGGGTCTGCGATAGCGGGATCATCGGCCCGGCGCTGGCGCCTTGCAGCACGCGAAACAGGATGAGGATTTCGATACTCGGCGCCTGCCCGCACAAAAACGAGAACAGGGTGAACAGCAAGATGCTGGCGAGGAATAACTTGACCGCGCCGAAACGCTGGGTGAGAAAACCGGTGAGCGGCACGGCAATCGCGTTGGCCACGCCGAACGAGGTGATGACCCAGGTGCCCTGCGACGAACTCACCCCCAGATCCCCGGCGATCGCCGGGATGGACACGTTGGCGATCGAGGTGTCGAGCACGTTCATGAACGTCGCCAGGCTCAGCGCAATGGTGCCCAGCACCAGCGCGCTGCCGGTCAGCGGCGTCATGTGCGCGGGCAGCGCCGCCGGCGCGTCTGCGGCGTCTTGCGCGGGAAGGGGCGTGCTGGCCATGACCGTCCCCTTTCAGCGCTAGCCGGCGTTGGCGGCGATGATGGCGTTGACCAGCGCGTCGGCCTATTGCCAGTCGGCGGCGTAGACGTCGGTGCGCGCCGCCGGCTGGGTGGGCGGCAGGTCGGTGACCAGCGGCGCCTCGTGGTTGCTGATGTCGATGGTCACTTCGGTGGACATGCCCACGCGCAGCGGGTGGCTGGCGAGTTGCTTGGGGTCCAGCGCGATGCGCACCGGCAGCCGTTGCACCACTTTGATCCAGTTGCCCGTGGCGTTTTGCGCCGGCAGCAGCGAAAACGCCGCGCCCGTGCCCGCCGACAGCCCGACCACCCGTCCGCTATAGGTGAAGCGGCTGCCGTAGGTGTCGGCCACCACCTTTGCGCTTTGGCCGATGCGCACGTTGCGCAGCTGAGTTTCCTTCAGGTTGGCATCGACCCAAACGTCGTGCAGCGGGACGACCCACATCAGCGGCGTTCCCGGGGCTACGCGCTGGCCGAGCTGCACCGTGCGCCGCGCCACGACGCCATCGACCGGCGCCGGAATGGTCGTGCGCTCATACGCCAGATACGCCTCGCGCACCTTGGCCGCGGCCAGTTGGACCGCCGGGTTGTTGGCAATCACCGTGCCGGCGGTCAGCGCCTGGCTGGCGGCGAGCTGTTGCTGCGCCGCCTTGACCGCGGCGCGCGCCGTCTGCAGTTGCGCCCGTGCGGTGGCGGCCTGCGCCTGCGCCGCCTGTAGCGCGATTTGCGCCTGCCGCAGCTCCTCGGCGCCGACGGCGCCGGTGCCGGCGAGTTCCTGGCGGCGGCGCAGCGCGTCCTCGGCCTTGGCGACGTTGGCCTGCGCCGTCTGCAGATTGCCCTGCGCCGTGGCCACGTCGGTTTCGCGCACCGCGATCTGCGCGGCCAGCGTGCCATTGTTGGCAAAGTTCACCCGCACCTGGCGCACGGCCTGCGCCAGCGCCGCTTCGGCTTGCTGCAGCGCCACATGGGTGTCGGCGCCGTCGAGCTGCACCAGCGGCTGCCCGGCCTTGACCTGTTGCGTGTCGTCGGCGTCGATGGCCACGACCGTGCCGCCGACCTGCGGCGTGACCTGCACCAGATTGCCCTGCACATACGCATCGTCGGTGTAGGCGTAGTGCAGCGACTCCCAATAGTGGTAGCCGCCGTAGGCGATGCCGGCGACGACGAAAAAGCCGATGGCCCACAGCATCAGCCGACGGCGTTTGGCCGCCTTGCCGTTGCCGTTTGCCGTGGGGCTTGGCGCGTTGCTGTTGTCCGGGGTGGTCATCGAAGAGCTCCGTGGAATGCGTGTCGTTGTCGGTTCGTCGGTTTGCAGGCGGGCGCCGCTCATTGCGCGTCGGCGCCGGCCGCGGGCGCCGTGTAGCCGCCGCCCAGCGCACGGATCAGCGCCACATCGTCGGCCAGCGCCTGTGCTTTGAGGTTCACCGCGGCCTGCTGCAGCGCCAGCACGCTGCTCTGCGCGGTCAGCACGGTGAGATAGTTGCCCAGCCCGGCCCGGTAGCGGGCATCGACCAGCCGCATGGCGTCTTCGGCGGCGGCCAGCGCCTGCCGTTGCTGCGCGATCTGCTGGGTGATGGACTGGCGCGCGGCGATGGCGTCGGCCACTTCGTGCACCGCGTCGACCAGCGTGGCGTTGTACTGCGCGATGGCGGCGTCGGCCTGCGCCGCCTTGCCGCGTAACTGCGCGCGCAGCGCCCCGCCCTCGAAAATCGGCAAGGTCAGCGCCGGGCCCACGCCCAGCGTTTGGCTGTTACCCGTCAGCCATTGGCTGAACCCGAGCGCGCTGAAACCGGCAAATGCAGTGAGGTTGATATTGGGATAGAACGCCGCGCGCGCGGCCTGCACGCCGTGCAGCGCCGCCTGCACCTGCCAGCGCGCGGCAACGACGTCGGCGCGGCGGCCGACCAGCGCGGCGGGAAGGGTGTCGGGTAGCGGCTGCAGCGGCAGGCGGTCGAGCTGCGGCGTCAGGCCGGCAGTGGCTTGCGGTCCTTGCCCAGTGAGCGCGGCCAGCAGATTGCGCGCCTGCGTGATCTGCATCGCGGTCTGGTCGAGTTGCAGCCGGATCTGCGGCACTTCGGCCAGCGCCAGCTTTTCCTGCACCGTGGTGTCCAGCCCGGCGCGCACGCGATCGCGTACCAGTCTGAGCATGTCTTCGCGCTGCCGCAGGGTGCGCTGCAGCACCTCGTGGAGGGCGATCAGCCGGGCGAGGTTGACGTAACCGCTGGCGACGTTGGCCGCCAGTAGCACGCGCGCGGCCTGTTGCTGCGCGGCGGCGGCATGCTCCTGGCCGATGGCCGCCTGCAGCGTCTGCCGGTTTTTGCCGAAAAAGTCCAGCTCCCAGCGGCCTTGCAGCAGCGCGGAGTTGTCGTCGTACCAATTGCCGCCGTAGGGGCCGTAGATATAGCTGTTGCTGAACTGCTCGCGCGTGCTGCTCACCGCGGCGCCGAGTTGCGGCTGCAGCGCGCTGCCCGCCCCCTGCACTTGCGCGCGCGCCTGCTGCAGTCGCGCCGCGGCCTGCTGCAGCGAGGGGTTGCCGGCCAGCGCGGCGGCGATCAGACGGTCGAGCACGGGATCGCCCAACGCCGTCCACCAGTCGGCGCGGGGAAAGGCGGTTTGTACCGGCTGCAGGCCGAGCTGCTGCGGCGTGGTCAGCTGCGCGGTCGGCGCGATGCCGTCGGTGCTGGCGCAGCCGGCGAGCAGCAGCGCGGCGAGCATCGGCGCGGCCAGCGCCCGGCGGGGGGAGAAACGGTGCGGCATGGTGGGCAAACTTTCACTCGGCGGTTGGGTCGTCCGCAGGCGCACTGATTTCCTGCACGACCAGGACGGGGCCGGGAGCGGCCTGATTGGCTTCGGCCAGCGCTTCGCCGTTGTCGATGAAGCGATGCAGCAGCCGCAGCAACTGGGCGAATTCCTCGGGGCTGAAACCGCGCAGGTGCTCGTTGAGCACGGCGGCGAGCACGTGCGGGATTTGGGCCGCGACCTCGGCGCCGCGCGGCGTCAGCGCCAGGTTGACCACGCGGCGGTCGCTGCTGCTGCGCTCGCGCACCAACAGACCCTTGGCTTCGAGGCGGTCGAGCATGCGGGTCATCGCGCCGGCGTCGGTCTGCATTTCGCGCGCGCAGCCGGCCACGGTGTCGCACCCTTGATGGATGTGCAGCAGCGGGTGCCATTGCGTGCCGGTGAGGTCCAGCGCCTGCATCTGGTGTTCCAGGTTGCGCACCAGCACGGCCAGGCTGCGCTTCATCAAAAACCCGACCGACTGGTCTTTGCAGTACTGCGTGCCGTCGTAAAACGGCGGCGCCGGGTCGGGCGAGCGGGGTGAGGCGGGAGAATCCATGCCGCGTAGTTTATTGCATAGGCAAATACTGTCGTCGTCATAATTGCTTACCCGCATGGATTGCACGGATTTGACCGCCGCCGCAGCACGCGGCGGATGCGCGCGGCGCGCGCCGGCCTTACCATCGGCGGCATCGCTTCTCTGCTTTGCCGGCTCGTATGGACCGCGCTCCGGATTTCGCCGCTTCGCTGCAGCAGACGTACAGCACGCTGCGCGCGGCGTTCGACGCCACGCCCTACCCCGCGTGGGGCGTGCGGCGCGACCGTTTGCTGCGTCTGCGGCAGATGCTGCGGCGACACGCGGCGGAGTTTGCCGAGGCGATCGACGCCGATTTCGGCGGCCGGCCGCCGCCGGAAACCGGGCTGCTCGAACTCGTGCCCAGCCTACAAGGCATCGCCGACGCCCTACGCCACGGCCCACGCTGGATGCGGCCGCGGCATGCGGCGGTGTCGCGCTGGTTCTTACCGGCGCGCGCGCACGTGTTGCCGCAGCCGCTGGGGGTGGTGGGCATCATCGCGCCGTGGAATTATCCGCTGGTGCTGGCGGTGGCGCCGCTGACGGCGGCGCTGGCCGCGGGCAATCTGGCGATGGTCAAGCTGTCGGAATTCACCCCGACGTTCAGCGCGGTGTTTGCGCAGCGCGCGGCGCAGGCGTTCGCCGCCACCGAGCTCGCCGTGGTGCAGGGCGGAGCCGAGATCGGCGCGGCGTTCAGCGCGCTGCCTTTGGACCATCTGCTGTTCACTGGCTCCAGTGGCGTCGGCCGGCAGGTGATGGCCGCGGCGGCGGCCAACCTCACCCCGGTGACGCTCGAACTCGGCGGCAAATCGCCGGCGGTGATCGCTCCGGGGTACGACCTGCGGCACGCGGCGCAGCGCATCGTCTACGGCAAACTGCTCAACGCCGGGCAGACCTGCATCGCCCCGGATTACGTGCTGCTGCCGCGCGGGCAGCAGACGGCGTTCGTCGCCGCTTGCCGCGAGCACGCGGCGCAACTCTTCCCGCAGGGGCTGCTCAGCCCGGACTACACCAGCATCATCGACCACCGGCAGTACAGCCGCCTGGTCGGTCTGCTCGGCGAGGCTCGCGCCAGCGGCGCCAAGGTGCACGCACTGTTCGACGGTGTGCAGGCCGACGATCTGCGCCACCGTCTGGCGCCGGCCGTGGTGTGCGACGCGCCGCCGACGGTGCGGCTGATGACCGAGGAAATCTTCGGCCCGCTGCTGCCCGTGGTGACGTATGACGAGATCGAGCAGGCGCTGGCGTTTGTGCGCAGCCAGCCGCGGCCGCTGGCGCTGTACTGGTTCGACCGCGACCGCCGCCGCACCCGCGACGCGCTGCTGCGCACCCACGCCGGCGGGGTGACGGTGGGCGACACGCTGCTGCACTTCGCCCAAGACGGCCTGCCGTTCGGCGGCGTCGGCGGCTCGGGCATGGGGCATTACCACGGCCGCTGGGGGTTCGACACCTTCAGCAAACTCAAGCCGGTGCTGCTGCAGTCGCGGTTGTCGGGGGTCGGCTTGGCGGCGCCACCCTACGACTGGCGCACGCGCTGGTTGATGAAACTCATGGGGCGGCTGTAAGGCCGGCGGGATCGGTCACGCCGTTTCCGCGTTCTGCGCGCAGCGGCCAAACAGCCAGAAACAGCGCCACTGGCGCATCAGCGCCTTGAACCAATAGTCGATCTGCCCGGTCTGGTTTTCCAGCAGGGCATCGAAATGGCTTTGATAGTCGTCGTCGGGCAAAGTCAGATAGGCCTCGGTCTCGCCGCCCTCGTTGTGCACGGTCATGCCGGCGCGGCGGGCGATTTTGAGCATCGCCGCGTTGCTGCTCAGGCATTGCATGTACAACTGGCGAAAGCCGCGGTTGCGCGCCTCGACGGCAGCGCGCTGGAACAGCCGCGTGCCGATGCCCAGCCCACGGCCGCGCGGCAGCACCGACACGCCGAACTCGGCGCGCGCCGTCTGCCCCGGCTCGATGGCGATGTGCGCCACGGCAAGCAGTTCGAGCTTGCGGTTGAACACGCCGAAAATCACGTCCTGGCCGAAGCGGATCGAATCGACATAGGCGCGGATGCGCTCGTCGCTGGCGGCATAGCCGAAACGCAGGTAGCGGTCTTCGGCGCTGAGCGCAAGAAAGTGGCGCAGCAACTGCTCGCGGTGTTCCGGCCCGATCGGACGGATGGGGATGATGGGTGCGGGCCTGTGGTTGAAGTAGGGCAGAATGGGCGACGGTGTCTGCGCGGCAGGCGCGCGCGCTTGCGGTTCGGGATATGCAGTCATGCGATCGAGCCCTCCTGGATTGTGCAGTGCAGCATCAGCGCTCTGCCTAGTGTAGGGGCTACGGCGGCGAATGCAAGGGCCGCGCCCGGATTGCGCCGTCGCGCTTGCGTCGACTGTGGCGGGAACCGCTTTTTGCAGGCAGGGGCGCCCCGGTTGCGATTAGAATACGCCGTTTGGCTTTACGCGAGGGCCAAAAACACCCATGCCGGTGGGCGCGGAGCAGCCGCACATCACTGGTGGGATCGTCGATCTCGCCCCATCATCCAACAGGAACAACCATGAAAACCTTTAGCGCCAAACCGGCCGAGGTCGTGCATGAGTGGTTCGTGATTGACGCGCAGAACAAGGTTCTCGGCCGGGTCGCCAGCGAAGTGGCCCGCCGTCTGCGCGGCAAGCACAAGGCCATTTACACCCCGCACGTCGATACCGGTGACTTCATCATCGTCGTCAATGCGTCCAAACTGCGCGTGACCGGCAACAAGGCCAACGACA
>JBFXEK010000005.1:0-15902 GCA_050180155.1 Thiomonas sp.
GCTGCGCAACGCGCCGCTGCTTATTCTGGACGAACCGACCGAGGGGCTGGACGCGCTGACCGAGCGCGACCTGTTGCGCGACATCGCCCAGCTGATGCAAGGCCGCACCGTGCTGCTCATCAGCCACCGCATCGCCGCGCTGCCTGCCGCCGTCGACCGCGTGCTGGTGATCGAGGCCGGGCGCATGGTCGAAAGCGGCACGCCGGCGGAACTGCTCGCCCGCCGCGACGGCGCGTTTCGCGCGCTGCACGACGCGCTCTGAGCGCCGTCGGGCGCACCGTTGCGGCTCACACCCCGGGGCGAGGCAGCAGGGCGCGCAAGCTCAGGCCGTCTTCGCTCAACGCGGTGGCGATGGCCAGTTTGAGCGGGCCGATGCGGCTAGAGGCGTCGAGCACCAGGCGGCGGATCAGCCGCGCCGGGCGGCGGTCGTCGGTGTACAGCGTGGCAATCGCCTGCGTCGCCATGTACAGCGGCAAGGTGGCGCGGCGGTGCGCCGACTCGAAGCGTTTGAGCCGCGCGGCCGCGGCGATGTCGTCGCCGCCGCGTACCGCGGCGAGGATTTCGCGCGACAGCAGCTCCACACCGTGCAGCCCGAAGTTGAAGCCATGCGCCGTCACCGGGTGCATGCCGACGGCAGCGTCGCCGATGAGCGCAAACCGCGGGCCGACGAAGCGCTGCGCGTACACCCCGACCAGCGGGTAGGTGTGGCGGCTGCCCGCGCGCTGCATCGCCCCCAGCCGCCCCTGGTAACGCCGCGCGATGTCGCGCTCGAAGTCGGCGTCGGGCAATTCGAGCAGCGCCTGCATCTCGTGCGGCGGGAGGGTCAGCACCACCGACGACAAATGTTCTGACAGCGGCAGCAACGCCAGCGTCTGGCCGAAACCGAACCACTCCCAGGCGGTGTGGTGGTGCGGCTGCTCGTGGCGCATGCGGCACACCAGCATGGTCTTGCCGAAGTCGTGCGCATCGGCGCCGATGCCGAGTTTGCGCCGGGTCTCGGAAAACCGGCTGTCGGCCGCCAGCAACAGACGGGCGCGGATCGAGACCGCCGCGGGCGCCGCCGCCGCGCCGTCCGTGCCATCGGTCACGGGCAGCAGTTCGAGCTCCACGCCGTCGGCGCCGGTGTGTACCGCACCGAGCCGCGTGCGGTCCATCAGCGTCAGCCCCTGCTGCCCCTGCACCGCGGCCCACACCGCACGGCGGATCTGCTGGTTGGGCACCAGCGCGCCCAGCGCCGTATTGCCGCGCAGCGGCGACACGCGCATGGGATGCGGGTCGTCGCCGTTGAACACCACGGCCTGCTCCAGCGGGTAGACCTCGTCGGCCGGGATGCGCTCGTACACCCCGAGCTCGCGCAGGATACGCAGCGTGCGCAAGCTCAGCGCGATTTCCCGACCGTCGAACGGCGGATCGGCCAGCGCGGCAGCGCTTTGCTGCTCGACCAGGGCGATGCGCAAGCCGCTGCCGGCCAGCGCCCGCGCCATGGACAAACCGGCCGGGCCGGCGCCGATGATGGCAACGTCGAAAGTCATGACCAATTCCTGCGACTGAAAACGAAACGGCGCGCGCTGACGGGCGGTGGCTTACAGCCGTGCCATCTCCAGCGGCGCCTCACCATACACCGCGCGCGCCAGCACCCGCAACGCGGCCCGCAAACCCTCTTCGAGCACGGGGTGATAGAACGGCAGGGTGAGCAGTTCGGCCACCGTCATGTCGCGCTGGATCGCCAGCGCCAGCAGGTGGCCGAGGTGTTCGGCGCCGGGCACGCACAGCTCGGCGCCGAGCAGCTTGCCGCTGCCGGGTTGCGCGTACACGTGCAATTGCCCGGCGGCGCGCAGCATGGCGATGGCGCGCGCCTGCTGCGCAAAGTTGAACCCGCCCGTGGCGAACGCCTGCCCCTGCAGCGCTGCCCAGCTCTGCCCGACGACGGCGATTTGCGGCTCGGTGAAGGCGATGGCCAGCGGTACGCGGCGACGAAACCGCGTCGGGCCGTGCAGCGCGTTGTACGCGGCAATGAAGCCCTCGTCCGACGCCTCGTGCAGGATTTGCAATTCGCCGTTGACATCTCCGGTGAAATACACCGGAAGATCGCCGATCTGCAGGGTATTGCGGTCGAACGGCGGCAGACCGCGGCGGTCCAGCGGCACCCCGAGGGTGTCCAGCCCGAGGCCGTCGATGTTGGGCTGACGGCCCATTGCGGCGAGCACGGCGTCGACTTCGGCGGCGCTTTGACCGTCGTCGACGACGATGCTGCCGCCGTGGCCTTCGCGCAGCGTCACCGCGCGGCCCAGATGCAGGGGAAAGTCGGCGCCGATGCGCTGCCGCGCTTCGGCTTGGATGACCGGATCGGTCAGCGGCCCCACGGCGTCGCGCAGCTCGTAGCCGTGCACTTTCAGCCCCAGCCGCGCCAGCGCCTGGCCGAGTTCCAGCCCGATGACCCCCAGGCCGACGACGGCCAGCCGCCGCGGCAGGTCGGGCTGCTCGAAGAGGTCGTCGGTGGTGAGGATGCGCGCGCCGAACGCGCGCCACGCCGCCGGGACGACCGGGCGGCTGCCGGTGGCGATGAGGATGCGGTCTGCACGAATGCGCTCCTCTTGGCCGTCGCGGTGGGTGACGACGATGTGCTCGGGCCCGTCCAGCCGCGCCCGTCCGGCGATCGACTGCGACGGCGACAGGCTTTGCGTGGCGCCGAGCACGCCGGCCACGCGCGCGTCGCGGTAGTCGCGCACGCGCTGCAGCACGGCAGGCAGATCCACGCGCAGTGCGTCGCCGCCGCGGATGCCCAGCGGCTCGAGCGCGCCGCGGCGGTGAAAATCGTCGGCGGCCTGGATCAGCGCCTTCGACGGCATGCAGCCCACGCGCGCGCAGGTCGTGCCGTAGGGGCCGGCGTTGACGATGACGAAATCGTCGGTGTGCTTGCGCACCTGCGACAGCGCGGTCAGCCCGGCTGTGCCGGCGCCGAGAATGGCAAGACGAACGTGGCGCATCGAACTCTCCCTGTGGAATCGGCTACGGCCCGAGCGGGCGGCCCGGTCGTGCCCGATGGCAGTCTATCGGCGCGGCATGGCGGCCGTTTTGGGCGGCGTCAACTCGCCTGCTGGTCGAGGACGAAGCGCGCGCCGTCGAACTGCGCCAGCGCCGCGGTCAGCCACGGCAGCGTCTGCGCCAGCGTGGCGTGCAGCGTCCACGGCGGGTTGACGACGAACATGCCGCTGCCCAGCAGGCCAAAGCCGCTGGCGTCGGCGGCGCGGACCTGCAACCGCACGTCGAGCCAGTCGGCCGCGCCGGCCAGACGGCGCAACTGCTGCGGCAGCAGGTGCGCCTCGCGCCGCTGCAGCAATGGGTACCACACCGCATACGTGCCCACGGCAAAGCGTTTGAGCGCATCGGCCAGCGTGGCGCGCAGCGCGGCGTAGTCGGTCTTGAGCTCGTACGACGGGTCCAGCAGCACCACGGCGCGGCGCTCGGGCGGCGGCAGCAGGCTTTTGAGCGCGGCAAAGCCGTCGGCGCGGCGTACCTGCACGCCGCGCAGCGCGCCGAACGCGGCGTCGAGCAGGCGGTGGTCGCTGGGATGCAGCTCGAACAGGCGCAGCTTGTCCTGCGGCCGCAGCAAACGCCGCGCCAGCTCGGGCGAGCCGGGGTAATGCAGCAGCGCGCCGCTCGGGTTGAACGCGCGCACTTGCGCCACATAGTCGGCCACGGCCGGCGGCGCGTCGTCGCGCTGCCACAGGCGGGCGATGCCGTCGGCGTATTCGGCGTTTTTTTGCGCGGCGGCGTCGTGCAGCGTGTAGCCGCCGGCTCCGGCGTGGGTGTCGATCAGCCAGTACGGCTTGTCTTTGCGGTTCATGTGCCGCAGCACCTGCACCAGCACGAGGTGTTTGACGACGTCGGCGTGGTTGCCGGCGTGAAACGCGTGTCGATAAGCGAGCATGGCGGCACTGTAGCGGTTCGGCGTTGCGCCGGGGCTGCGGCACAATGCGCACTGCGGACGACCGCCAGCGATGCCGCCATGGTGCGCAGCGCGCACCTGCCGCGCTCGCCCTGCCGCCGTTCGCCACCCGGCCGCCAGCGGCACGCCTCCTGCAGATCGCAAACACCATGTCAGCTCAGCAAAACCCCCAGCCCACAGGGCAGAACGCCGTGGATTTCATCCGTTTCGCCGTGGACAGCGGCGTCATCGCCTTTGGCGATTTCACCACCAAGGCCGGGCGAAAGTCGCCGTATTTTTTCAACGCCGGCCTGTTCAACGACGGCGCCATGCTCGACCGCCTGGCGCAGTTCTACTGCAACGCGCTGCTGGCCAGCGGGGTGCAGTTCGATATGGTGTTCGGCCCGGCGTACAAGGGCATCGCGCTGGCTGCGGTGGTGGCGGTGGAGCTGGCGCGGCGCGGGCGCAACGTCGGCTTTGCCTACAACCGCAAAGAGGCCAAGGATCACGGCGAGGGCGGCACCACGGTGGGCGCGCCGTTGCGTGGCCGCGTGGTCATCGTCGACGACGTGATTTCCGCCGGCACCGCCACCGGCGAGTCGGTGCGGCTGATCCGCGCCGCGGGCGCCGAGCCCGCTGCCGTGCTCATCGCCTTGGATCGACAGGAAAGGGCCGCCATCGCCGGGCGCACGCTCGACGTTTCTGCGGTACAGCATGTCAGCCGCGACTACGGTCTGCCGGTGATCGCCATCGCCAACCTCGACGCGCTGCTGGGCTACCTGGCCGCCAGCGGCCACCCCGAGCTGGCGCGCTGGAAACCCGCGGTGCAGCAGTACCGCGACACCTACGGCGTCTGACGCCGTCAGACCAGCGCATGGCCCTGCCCGCTGCCCTGAACCGCTCGTTCAGCGCGCTGCTGCTGTGGAGTTTCGCCCTGGTGGCGCTGCCTTTGCTGCTCGGGCTGTCGGTCACGGCGTATCTGTTCGATCAGATGGCCACGCAGGCGCGCGCCTCGGTGGCGCAGGCGGTGCAGCTCACGCGCAGTTCGCGCCAACTGGCGCAAGACGTGGACGATCTGCAGCGCGCCAGCGGGCAGTGCCTGGTGCTGCGCGACGCCGCGCTGTGCCGCGGGGTGCAACAGGCGCACGCCGCGTTCGACCGCGACGCCTCGCAACTGCTGTCGATGCCGTTGCCGGCAGCGCCGCTGCACACGCTGCAGGCGCTGCGCCGCGGCGAGACGGCGGTGTTCGCCGCGGTCGATGGGTGGAGCGGCGGCAAGGACGGCGCGCGGTTTTTCGACGCGCTCAACCCGCAGTTCGCTGCGCTGCGCGCCGCGGCGAACCAGTTGATCGACCACAGCAACCGCCTGGTCGATGCGCAGCAGGCGCGGCTGCAGCAGATTTCCGCACAGGTCTGGTCGGTGCTGGGCTGGCTGGCGCTGGCCAGCATCAGCCTGTCGGTCTGCCTGGCGCTGCTGTTTTCCTGGCTGCTCAGCCGACCCTTGCGGCAGATCAAGCGCGCCATCCGACGGCTCGGCGACGGCCGGCTGGATCAGGCGCCGGTGGTGTCCGGGCCGCGCGACCTGGTCGATCTCGCCGGCCAGCTCGACTGGCTGCGCCGCCGCCTCGCCGACCTGGAAGCGCAGAAGTCGCAACTGTTGCGCCACGTCTCGCACGAACTGAAAACCCCGCTGGCCTCGCTCAAAGAAGGCGTCGACCTGCTCGCTGACGGCGTGCCCGGCGCGCTCGGCGCCGAGCAGCAGGCGATCGTGCGCATCATGCGCGGCAATGTGCGCGATCTGCACCAGCGCATCGACAGCCTGATCCACTACGACCGCGCGCTGCACGACACCACGCCGCTGCATATCGCCCCGGTGGCGCTGCGGCAACTGCTCGCCAGTTTGATCCGGCGCAATCATCTCGCCTTGCGCGCGCGCGACGTGCGCGTGGACTGCGCCTGTTCCGTGCTGCAATTGCACGCAGACCGTGCCAAGCTGGAGAGTCTGCTGGAAAATCTGCTGGTCAACGCCATCCGCTTCAGCCCGCGCGGCGGCCGCATCCGCCTGGACGCCGAGCGGGTGGCCGGCGGCAGCGAAATCCGCATCGCCGACCAAGGCCCCGGCGTGGCGCCGCAAGACCGCGACCGTCTGTTCCAGCCGTTTTTCCAGGGCAGCAACCAGCCGGCCGGCGCGCTGCGCGGCACCGGGCTGGGGCTGGCGCTGGCGCGGCAGTACGCGCAACTGCACGGCGGCAGCCTCGACCTGTTGGCGCTCGACGGCCCGGGCGCGGTGTTTCGCCTATTCCTTCCCGGCCAGCTCCCGCAAAGCGCATGACTCTGCCCCATCCCGTCCGACTGCTCGTGTTCGTGCTGGCGCTGACGCTGTCGGCCTGCGCCGAACTGCCGCGGCTGGGAGACTGGTCGGCACACCCCGCGGCAGCGGCCGAAACCCGGCTGGACGACGCCGCCATCAGCCATGTGCTGCGCGACACCACGACGTCCCCCGGCCCGGCGCTGCAGACGCAAACGGCGCGGCTGCTGGCGCTGGGCAGGCGGCGCACCGCCAGTGAACAACTGCAACTGGCCATGCTGCTGCTGACGCGCGGCGAGCCGGGCGACGCCGAAACCGCGCAAAATCTGCTCGACGGCCTAGCCGCGCGCGCCACCGATGCGCCGGCGCGCAATTTCATCGCGCTGCTGCAGCGCGATGGCGCGCAGCAGCTCGCGCTGCAGCAGGCGCAAAAAACCGCGCAGTCGCTGCAAAAACAGATCGAGCAGATCAAATCGCTCGAAACCCAGTTACAAAACCGCATCCGCTGACCCTGCCCGCATGGCTGCAATCCCCGTCCTCTTGGTCGACGACGACCCCGATCTGCGCCAACTGCTGGCCATCCGCCTGCGTTCGGCCGGGTATGCGCCGGTCACCGCCGCCAGCGGTGCCGAGGCGCTGGGCAGCCTGGCGGCCAGCCGCCCCGCCGCAGTCATCACCGATTTGCGCATGGACGGCATCGACGGGCTGTCGCTGTTCGAGCGCATCCGCGCGCAAGACCCGGCGCTGCCGGTCATCATCCTCACGGCGCACGGCACCATCCCCGACGCCGTGGACGCCACGCAACGCGGCGTGTTCGGCTTTCTCACCAAACCGTTCGAGGCCAGCGAGCTGCTCGCGCTGCTGGCGCGGGCCGTCGCGCTGCAACCGACGCCGCCGGCTGCCACCGCGGCGCCGACCGACGCCTGGCGCGCCGACATCCTCACCGCCAGCCCGCGCATGCTCGCGCTGCTGTCGGAGGCGGCGCTGGTGGCGCGCAGCCAAGCCAGCGTGCTCGTCCGCGGCGAGTCGGGCACCGGCAAGGAACTGCTCGCCCGCGCCATCCACCGCGCCAGCCCCAGACAGCACGGGCCGTTCGTCGCCGTCAACTGCGCGGCGATTCCCGACACCCTGCTCGAATCAGAACTATTCGGCCACGCCAAGGGGGCGTTCACCGGCGCCGCGCAGGCGCAGACCGGGCTGTTCCAGCAAGCCGACGGCGGCACGCTGTTTCTCGACGAAATCGGCGACATGCCGCTGCCGCTGCAAGTCAAGCTGCTGCGCGTGCTGCAGGAGCGGCAGGTGCGCCCGCTGGGCGCGGTGCAGGCGGTCGATGTGGACGTGCGCATCGTCTCGGCCACGCACCGCGATTTGGACGCCGCAGTGGCCGCCGGGCAGTTCCGCGAAGACCTGTACTACCGCCTCAACGTCGTCAGCCTGCACCTGCCGCCGCTGCGGCAGCGGCGCGAGGACATCGCGCTGCTGGCGCAGCACGCGCTGCAGGCACTCGCGCCCAAGCTGCACCGGCGCGTCACCGGCTTCACCGCCGACGCCCTCGATCTGCTGCAGCAGCAGGACTGGCCGGGCAACGTGCGCCAGCTCATGAACGTGGTCGAGCAATGCTGCGCGCTGAGCACCACCAGCCGCATCCCGGCCAGTTCAGTGGCGCGCGCGCTGCGGCTCAAACCCTCCACCTTGCCGCCGCTGGCGCAGGCGCGCGAGCAGTTCGAGCGCGACTACCTGGCGCAATTGCTCAAAATCAGCCAGGGCAACGTCGCGCAGGCCGCCCGCCTGGCCGGGCGCAACCGCACCGAGTTCTACCGCCTGCTCGGCAAGCACCATCTCGACCCGGCACAGTTCAAGACGACGACGGGCGACAGCCCGCCGTCGAATTGACCGCCGTCGCCGCACGGCGACAAAAAAGCCGTTTTGCGTCAGAAACTTCGGTCTGCGGCGGCGAAACCGTCGCCGCGACCCGACGCTTTGACTCGCCGTGGCCGCGCGCGCGAGCGCGGCAAGCCGCTTTTTTCCTTCGTCGTCCGATGGGATCGGCACGCCTGGCACGCCGATTGCTGTCCTTGCGGCATCTCGCTTTTCCTGCTGGAGGACAACGATGTTCACCATCGATTGGTCTGCGTTCACCCCCGTGCCCAGCGCTGTCGGCGGAGTGCTCATTGGTGCCGCCGCCGCAGCGCTGGCCCTGGGGGGAGGAAAAATCGCCGGCGTCAGCGGCATCGTCGGCGGCGCGCTCGCCGATGCACTGGCGGCGCGGGCGCAAACGACGTGGCGCCTGCAGTTCGTGCTGGGTATCGTGCTCGCCGCGGTGTTGTGGTCGCTGTGGGGCAGCATCCCCGGCACGTTCACCCACACCTCGTGGCTGGTGTGGGCGATCGGCGGATGGCTGGTCGGCGCCGGCTCCCGCCTGGGCTCGGGCTGCGCCAGCGGGCACGGGGTGTGCGGCCTGGCTCGGCTGTCGCCCCGCTCGTTTGCCGCCGTGGCCACGTTCACCGCCACAGCCATCGCTACCGCCGTGGCGGTGCACCGGCTGTTGCATTGAGATGCGTTGCCGCCGGAGTGCACCGATGGACCTGCTCGCACTGTTTTGTGGCTTGCTGTTCGGCCTGGGTGTGCTGCTGTCGGGGATGAGCGACCCGACCAGAGTGCTCGGGTTTCTCGACCTGGCCGGCCCGTGGAATCCCAGTCTGCTCGTCGTGCTGGTTTGCGCCGTGCTCACCGCGTTCATCCCGCTGCAACTGGCGCAACGCCGTCGGGTTTCGCTGCTGGGTGAAGCCGTTGCTTTTCCGCAAACCCGCCCCATCAACCGCCGGCTGTTGCTCGGCAGTGCGCTGTTTGGCGTCGGCTGGGGATTGACCGGGCTGTGCCCCGGGCCGGCTCTGGCGGCGCTGCCGTCGCTGCACGCGGCGGTCTGGCTGTTCGTCGCGAGCCTGCTTGCCGGCATGGCGTCGGTCGAGCTCTGGCAACGGCGCGTGGCGCAAACCCGGCTGGCCGACGTCCATACCCCTTGAGGAGAACCTCATGACCCCGCAATCCTTGCGTCATTCCCCGCCTGCCGGTGCGCGCCACGTGTACCCGGTGTGCGCCGCGCCACTGACGGCAGACGCCGCCGTCATCGACACCGCGGCCGACGAGCACTTGCTCCGTCTGGTACGCAAACGGCTGAGCCAGACGGCGCTGCGCCATCTGCGCATCGACGTGCAGGTGCGCGCTGGCCTGGTGCGGCTGTGCGGCCAGCTGCGCGACCCGCGGCTGCGCGCGCATGCCGAATGGCTGGTGTTCACCACTCCTGGCGTGCACGCCGTGTGCAGCGACTGGCACGCTTCCACCACGACCGCCGGCGCGACGCGCGCGCCGCGGTTGAACTGAATTCGGCGTCAACGCCGTCGCCTGCGACCCGTCGCGCTCCTCGCACTCCTGGCCCTTTCCCCGATGGGCCGGAGATGCTTGCCGCAGCCTGGTGCTGCGGTTTTTTTTTGCTCTGGTCAGGGCACGCCGTTCACGTGCCGCCGACGAAAGGATTGCTGCGCCGTTCGGCGCCGAAAGTCGATTCGGCGCCGTGGCCAGGGATGAACACGGTGTCGTCGCCCATCGGCCAGAGTTTGTGCACGATACTGTCGATGAGCTGCTGCTGGCTGCCACCGGGAAAATCGGTGCGGCCGATCGACCCGGCGAACAGCACGTCGCCGACCCAGCAGCGCTGCGCCTGCGGCTGGTGATAGACGACGTGGCCGGGGGTGTGGCCGGGGCAGTGGCGCACGCTGAACTGCAGGCTGCCGAGTTCGACGGTGTCGCCGTCGGCCAGCCAGCGATCCGGCGTGAACCGCTGCGCCAGGGGGAAACCGAACATCTGCGCCTGCTGCGGCAGCGCGTCGATCCAGAACCGATCTCCAGGGTGCGGGCCGATGATGGGAACGCCGGCGCGCAGCGCGACTTCGGCGGCGGCGCCGGCGTGGTCGATGTGCGCGTGCGTCAGCCACACCGCACGCAGCTGCACGCCGGCTTCGGCCGCGGCGTGCAGCAGCCGGTCGGCCTCGCCGCCGGGGTCGGTGAGCACGGCGTCGAACGTCGCATCGTCCCACAGCAGACAGGCGTTTTGCGCGAAGGGCGTCACGGGAAGGATGTGATAGCGAAGCATGGGGGTCACCCTCTCAGGGCGGGCGGCACCTTGCCGCGGCGTTGGGGCGCATTGTGCCTGCGTACGCCCGTGTCCCCCTGCTGAGAGGGATTGAGACGGCGTGGGCCGCTGCCTACACTGGTCGCAAGCCCAGCCGATGTTGGCCGGCTGGTTTTGTTTGCCGCAACCCGATGACGCCTGCGCCCAAGCCCGTTTTCCGCCGCGGTCTGCTCGGCCTGCTTGCGCTGGCCGGCGCCGTGATCTGGCTGCTGGTCGCAGCAGCCGACGATCGCCCCGCAGCCGACCCGGTTTCGCTGGTGGTGCTGGTGCCGCCCGATCTGGTGCGGCAAGACGTGTCGCCGTCGCTGTCGCTGCTGAACGAAACCTCGGCAACGCCGCTGCAGGCCGATGCCGTGGCCGCTTTGCCCGATGGCCGCTTCGCCCCGCTGACGGGCAGCAACCTCGGCATCCGCGAGCACGCGGTGTGGCTCCGGCTGCGGCTGTACCGTACCGAGCAGTCGCCCGAGCAGCTCGTGCTGCAACTCGGCCGTCCGGTGTGGCGGCAGGTGCAGGCGTATGCGGTGTGGGAAGGCGAAGACCGCCATGCCGTGCCCCTACCGGCCTTGCACTCGCGCCACCCGGCGTTCGCCGTCGAGCCGCCTGCCGGGCCCAGCACCCTGCTGGTGCACGTGGCGCAAATCGGCGCGATCACGCCGCAGATGCAGCTCTGGGAGGCTGGCGCATTCCGCCATCACGCCGTTGACGACGCGCTGCTGCAGGGGCTGTTTTACGGCATGATGCTGGCGCTGCTGATCTACAACGCCTTTTTGTACGCCAGCACGCGCGATGCGGCGTACCTCACCTACATGCTGTGGCAGGCGGCCACGCTGTTTTACATGCTGGTGTTCACCGGGGTGGGGCAACACCAGTTATGGAACACCTCGGTGCGTTGGAACGGCATCGGCCTGATCAGCGGTTTGATGCTCATGTGCGCCGGCGGCCTGGCGTTCATCCGCACCTATCTGCTGCTGCCGCGGCATGCGCCGCGAGCCGATCTGGCGCTGCAGATCGTACAGTGGCTGACGCTGACCCTGGCGCTGGCGGCGCTGCTGCCCAACAGCGACTGGATGCTGATTCCGGCGCAGCTGCTGGCCGCCGCCACCCTGCTGTCGATCGCCGCAGCGACGATGTTGCGCTGGCAGCAGCAATTCGTCCCGGCGATGATTTTGCTGCTCAGCCTGGTGCCGCTGTTGCTCGTCGGCTTTGCCAATATCGGCCGCACCCTGGGATGGCTGCCCGAAACCTTCCTCACCGCCGACGCGCTGCAGTGGGTGTCGGCGCTGTTGGCGCTGGTGCTCACCTATGGCCTGTCGGTGCGTGTGGCGCAGTTGCGCGAACGCGCCAGCCGGCTGCAGGACCTGCTGCGCAAAGACCCGCTGACCGGGCTACTCAACCGCAACGGCCTGTTCGAGCAGGGCCAACGCCTGCTCGACCGCACCCACGACAGCCAGGCGTACGCCGCCGTGCTGTGGCTGGATCTGGACGGGCTCAAACGCATCAACGACCAATTCGGCCACGCCGCCGGCGACGCGCTGATCCAGGCCACCGCCGCACGACTGCGCGATGCCTTCGGCCCGGATGCCGCCTGCGCTCGGCTGGGCGGCGATGAGTTCGCCATCATCCTGCCCAACCTGCCGTCACCGCGCCTGGCCGAAGACCTCGCCCGCCACGCACTGGAGCGGCTGCGCGTGCCGTATGCGCTGTCGGGACAGGAGTTTCACACCACCGGCAGCATCGGCGTGGCGCTGTATCCGCAACAGGCGCAAAACCTCGAAGACTTGCTGCGCCTGGCCGATGCGGCGATGTACCGCGCCAAGGCGCAGGGGCGCGACACCTACGTGCTGTGGAACGACCAAACGCCGCGGCCGGCGGCAACGGCGCAGTTCACGTGGTCTGGCGCGGCGCAGATGTGAGACCGCAGATGTCAGGCCGGCAGGCGCGACGTGTCCAGCCGCGCCGCCCCTGCTGGGCGCAGGGATGTTGTGGACAGCCCCCGGTGCTGCCTGCACACTGGCAACACAACGATTCGCAGGAGACAGCAATGATCCGACCCACGTGCAGCATGCGGCTGGCGGCGTGCAGCGGCGCATTTGCCGCGCTGCTCACCCTGGCCCCCGTCGCGCAGGCCACCCCGCTCGCTCCCGCCGCCGCTGAATTTCAGGGCGCCGACGTCGCCAAGGGGCAGCAGTTCTACACCGAGCTCAAATGCGCCGCCTGCCATGCCCAGCGGATGATGGGGCAGGCTGCAGCGATGTACACCCGCAGCGACCGCAAGGTGCACAACCCCAAGCAGTTGCTCGCCTTCACCCAGATGTGCGTCACCCAGCTCAACCACGAGCTGTTCCCCGACGAGGTCAAGGACATCGCCGCCTACCTCAACCAGACCTACTACCACTTCAAATGAAGCGGCTCGGCGCATGGCGCACAGGCCCTAGCGCCCGGCGGCGGACGCCGCCGCGGCCGGCGGCTGGGTGATCAGGCCGATGCGGCTCAGCCCGGCGCGCTGCGCCGCGCCCATGACCTGTGCCACGTCGCCGTAGGGTACGGCGGCATCGGCGCTCAGATGCACTTCGGTCTGCGCCGACTTCTGCGCGGCGGCGGCAAAACGCGCGGCGAGTTGCGGCAGCGTGATGGGCTGGCCGCCCAGGTACAGCCGCCCGTCCTTGCGCAGCGCCACATCGAGCAGCTGCGGCGTGCGCTGCGCCGGCGGCGCATCGACCTTGGGCAGGTCCAGCCTGAGGTTGCCGGTGAGCAACGGCGCGGTGATGATGAAGATCACCAGCAGCACCAGCATGACGTCGATCAGCGGCGTCATGTTGATGTCGCTCATCGCGTCGTCGCCGTCGCCAGAGTCGAAGCCGCCGAAGCTCATGGCGCGTTCGACGCGGCCGACAGCAGCCGCTGCAAATCATGGGCAAAGCCTTCGAGTGCGCTTTGCACCCGGCGGGCGCGTTTGCTCAGCGCGTTGTACGCCAGCACGGCGGGAATGGCCACGGCCAGGCCGGCGGCGGTCATGATCAGCGTCTCGCCGACGGGGCCGGCGACCTTGTCGACGCTGATCTGCCCGCTGGCGGCAATCGCAGTGAGCGCGTGGTAAATGCCCCAGACGGTGCCGAACAGACCGACGAACGGCGCGGTGCTGCCCACACTGGCGAGCAGCACATGCCCGGTCTGCAACCGGCGCTGCGCCAGGTGCAGCGCGTCGCGCAACTCACGGGTGACGCGGTCGTCGTGCGGCTGCCAGCGGTGCGCGGCGTCGGGCTGCGCCAGGCGCGAAGCGGTTTCTGCCAGCAGGCTGGACAAGCCGTCGGGGTCTGCCGCCTGCGCCGCCGCCGCGGCCTGCGCCGGCGACGGCGCCGCCCAGTACGCGGCGATGCCCGTGGGCACGCGACGCACGGCGCGCCACAGCAGCGCGGTTTTCCAGAGGATGACGAACCAGCTCGCCAGCGACATCGCCAGCAGCGTCAGCGCCACGAGGTGGCTGAGCGCGTCACCCTGCTGCCAGAATTGCGCCAGTCCGCCCATGCGCCGCCATCAACCCCTCAGACCGAGCACGTCCTGCATGTCGTACAGCCCCTGCGCCTTGTCGCGCAAAAAGCGCACTGCACGCAGGCTGCCCTGCGCATAATTCGCCCGGCTGTTGGAGCGGTGGGTGATTTCGATGCGCTCGCCGGTGCCGGCGAACAGCACGGTGTGGTCGCCGACGATGTCGCCGCCGCGCACCGTGGCAAAGCCGATGGTCGCCGCATCGCGTTCGCCGGTGACGCCCTCGCGGCCGTACACCGCGCATTGCTGCAGATCACGCCCGAGCGCGGTGGCGACGATCTCGCCCATTTTCAGCGCCGTGCCCGACGGCGCGTCGACCTTGTGGCGGTGGTGCGCCTCGATGATCTCGACGTCGTAGCCCTGCGACAGCGCGCGCGCAGCCTGCTCCAGCAGCTTGAACACCACGTTGACGCCGATGCTCATGTTCGGCGCCATGACGATGGCGATGCGTTGCGACGCGGCGCGGATGCGCGCCAATTGCGACTCGTCGAACCCGGTGGTGCCGATGACCATCGCCACCCCGGCGGCTTCACACGCCGCCAGATGCGCCATGGTGCCCTCGGGCCGGGTGAAGTCGATGAAGTAGCGCGCGTGTTGCAAAGCGGCGTACAAATCGGAACGGATGGACACCCCGGTGTGCTGGCCGGCATAGGCGCCGGCATCCTGGCCGAGAGCCGGGCTGCCCGGCATGTCCAGCGCCGCCGCCAGCCGGCAGTCGGGAGCGGCGAGCACGGCGTCGATCAGCGTGCGGCCCATGCGCCCGCTGGCCCCGGCGATGGCAATGCGGTAAGCGTCGTTGTTCGTTTGCTGCGGCATGGCGGGCGCGTTCATTGACCACCTGCCGCCGACGCCGCGGGGGCTGGCGGCTGCTCGCGTTGCAACGCCGCCAGTTCTGCCGGCGGCGCCAGCAGCGTGAGGTTGCCCGGCTGCGATGCCGCCGCCACCGGGTGTTTGGTTGCGGCCCAGGCCTTCTGCGCCGCGGCGATTTCCGCCTGCAACTGCTCCTCGGTCAGGGTCTTGGGTTTTTTGCCGCCGTCACGCAGCGTGTTGATCTGGGCGACGAATTCCTGCTCGGACGGCAGCGGATCGCCGTCGGCGCGGATCATTTTGCCGTCCTTGTCGAAATACACCGTGAACCGCCGCACGATCGGCGCGTGGTAGCCCTGCCGCAGGCTGAACACGTATTCCCAGCGGTTCTGATCGAAAATGGTCTGCAGCAGCGGCGTGCCCAGAATGGCCTGCACCTGCTCCTTGGTCATGCCGGGCTTGAGTTCGTCGGCCATTTCGCGCGAGACGAAATTGCCCTGGATGACATCGGCGCGGTACGGCTTGAACATCGAGGTCAAATCCGACTGCATCACCGTGCTGCTGCAGCCGCCGAGCAGCACCAGGCCGCACAGCGCCGCTGCGGCCCACCCGGCGCGCGCGGTTCCCGCTGCGAGCTGCGGCGCCAGCGAACGGTAAAAGCTGGATGAAACGGAAAAAAACCGCATCGGGAAACGCACGCTGCGAGCGTGACCGGGGTCGTATAACATCGGCGCATTCTACTGAATAGCAGCCCCCGCCATGGTTCCGAGCAATGCACAAGGTTTGCGCAGCACCGGCTTGAAGGTCACCCAGCCGCGGCTGCGCATCCTGGAGATTTTTCAAAAGGGTGTGCAGCGCCACATGACGGCCGAAGACGTCTACCGCGTGCTGCTCGACGAACAGCAGGACATCGGCCTGGCCACGGTGTACCGCGTGCTCACGCAGTTCGAGCAGGCCGGCATTCTGCGGCGCAGCAACTTCGAATCGGGCAAGTCGGTGTTCGAGATCAACGAAGGCACGCATCACGATCACCTGGTTTGCCTGGACTGCGGCCGCGTGGTCGAGTTTTACGACGCCGAAATCGAGCGGCGGCAGAAAAAGGTCGCGCACGAGCATGGCTTCGA
>JBFXEK010000006.1:0-15039 GCA_050180155.1 Thiomonas sp.
GGCGAAGTAATAGCCTTGAAAGGCGTGGAAACCGGCGTCGAAATAGGTTTTGAACTGCTCGGGGGTCTCGACTTTTTCCGCCACCAGCTTGAGGTTGCGGTGGGTTTCGGCCTTGCGCTGCAGCGCCACGGCGACGTTGGACGAAATCGCCTGCACGTCGGTTTTGATGTAGCTGAGGTACGGCAGCCAGGCGGCGTAGATCGACGCCGCGGCGAACGGCCCCGACGCCAGCGCGAACCCGCGTTCGCGCAGCGGTTTGAGCCACGTGGCGACTTCGGCGATGCGCCCGGCGTCGTCGCCGTAGATACGCGGCACTTCGAGCACGAGGCGCTCGGGAAACACGATGTCCAGGTGCTCGGCCTGCAAGTCGTCGATCACGCAGTTGATGAACGCAAGTTTTTCGCCGAACAGGTTTTCCGAGCCGATGTTCGACAGCGCGTTGAACAACAGCATGCTGTCGGTCTGCGCGCTGTGCTGCGCCGGGGCGTGCTCGGCGGTGGCGGTTTCCCGCGCGAACAGCTCGTAGCCGATGATTTGCTGCTTGCGGTCGACGATGGGCTGGCGCGCGATGTGCACCCGCGCGCTGTCGGCAGCAGCGCTGCGACCGGCGGCGGAGACGGTGGAGTCTGAAAGAGTCATGGAAGCGACGAAAACACCGGGAATCTGGCTGCGATGCTATCAGCCGCCGTGCGGTGCCATCGCAACCGGCGTGCCGAGGGCGGCGGCCATCAGCGCAGCCAGGCGTGCAGCCAGCTGTCCAGATGGTCTTCGAGCATCCACTCGGCCAGCACTTTGGCGCGCAGCGCATCGCCTTGCGCGCGCAGCGCGGCGCGGTCGGCGGTGAGCTCGCGCAACGCGCGCAGCCAGTCGCGGTAGCGGTTGGCCACGCGGGTGACGGGAAAATCTCCCTGGTACGGCGTGATGTCGGTGCACAGCACGGGATAGCCGAGCACGCCGTATTCGAGCAGGCGCAAATGACTCTTGGCTTCGTTGAAGGCGTTGAATTCCAGCGGCGCCACGGCCAAATCGAGGTCGAGGCTGGCGAGCTTGGCCGGGTATTGATCCAGCGGCACGCCGGGGTGAAACTCCTTGACCAACGGTTTGAGCGCTTCCGGGCACAGACCGAAAAACACCCAGTCGAATTCGGCGGCGGTGTCGCGCACCACGTCGATGATGACGTCCAGGTCGCCGCTGTGGCCGACGCCGCCGGCCCAGCCCACACGCGGCTTGACACGGTCGGCGCGCGCCGGTTCGAGCCGTGCCCAGCGCGCGGCTTCGAGGTAGTTGGGCTGCACCACGACCTCGTCGGTGAAATGCGCATACGCCTGCGCCAGCGGTTCGGTGGCCACGACCAGGCGATGGCACAGCCCGGCGGCTTTGCGAAAGCGTTTGGCAATGTCTTTGTGGATGCTGGCCTTGTGCACGCTCTTGAGCGGCAGGTTGGTGATGAGGTCGTCGATTTCGAACACCCGAAATGCCCGGCTGAACTTGGCGTGGCGCTCCAGCGCTTCGATCTGCGGCCATTCCATCTGCCGCTGCACCACCAGGGTGTCGGCGTCGATGCGCTGCATTTCCGCCGGCTCGAACAAGCGCATGGTCTCCCAGCCCTGCGTGCGCCCGGCACGGTTGAGCGCGCGCAGCGGGGCGATGATGCGGTATTCGCCGCAGCCCTCGCGGTCGGCGGGGTGCACCAGCACCCGCGGGCGCGGCCGCCAGTCGGGCGCCCAACTGACGCAGGGCTGGTCGTCGAGCAAAAAGTCGGTGCTCGCCAGGCTCAAGTGACGGTTGTACGCCGGGTCGCACGCCAGTTGCGGCAGCCATTTGGCGTACATCGCGTCTTTTTCCGCGGCAAAACGCTTGAGCTTGGCCGCGTCGGGCTGGGTTTCGGTGCCAGCCTTCTGGCTCGCCGAGCCTTCATGCATCAGCAGAGCGAACGGGGTGAACACGATGCGGTAGCCGGCTTCGCGCACCTTCAGGCACAGGTCGATGTCGTTGTACGACACTTTGAACGCGGTTTCATCGAGCCCGCCGACTTGCTCGAACACACTTTTGCGGATCAGCAGGCAGGCGCCGGTGACGGCAGACAGGTTTTGCGTCAATTGCGCGCGACCGAAGTAGCCGCGGTCTTCGGGCGGGTGACCGATGAACGGATGCTCGGCCGGGCCGCGCAGGCCGAGAATGACCCCGGCGTGCTGGATTTTGCCGTCGGGGTAGAGCAGTTTGGCACCGACGATGCCCACGTCCGGGCGCAGCGCGTGGCCCATCATGTCGTCGAGCCAGTCGTCGTGCAGCGCGGCGGTGTCGTTGTTCAGCAGCAGCAGATAGTCGCCGCGCGCGGCGCGCGCCGCAGCGTTGTTCATCGCCGAAAAGTTGAACGGCCCAGGCTGGCGCAGCACGCGCAGCCGGCCGCCGAGCTGGGCTTCGTTGCCTTCGATCGCCGCCAGGTAGTTGCGCGCCTGCGTGGTCTGGCTGTCGTTGTCGATCAGCAGGATTTCATAAGCCGGGTAGCGGGTTTTTTCGATCAGCGATTCGATGCAGCGCTGCAGCAGCGGCAACTGGTCGCGCGTGGGAATGAGGATCGATACCAGCGGCTTGGCCTCCGGCAGCGGCCAGCGCACGCGAAACGACGGCGGGAACGGCCCGGGCTGCACCTGCGCGGCCACGCCCAGGCGGTCGAAATGCCGCTGCAGCGCCTCCTGCCCGGCCTGCAAAATCGCCGGCACTGGCTTTTGCGTGTGCCCCGAGCCGACCAAGCGGTGGTACAGCACTTCGGGCACGTGGCCAATGGCCGCCTCGCCCGCACCGCTGCGCTGCAGGTGCTCGCAGGCGCGCAGCAGCAGGTCGTAATCCTCGGCGCCTTCGGCCTGCGGGTCGAAACCGCCGAGCGCGGCGAACAGTTCGCGCCGGATGAGCAGCAGCCCGCCGACATACGGCAGGCTGCGCAGATAGTCGAGGTTGAAGTCGGGTTTGCAGTGCGGGTTGGTGTGCTGGCCGTCGGCGGTGAGCTGGTCTTCGTCGGTGTAGACGATTTGCCACTGCGGGTGCGCCTGCAGCGCGTGGGCGACGCGGAACAGCGCATCGGGCGCAAGCTGGTCGCCGGCGTCGATCAGCCCGACCCAGTCGGCGCCCCTCGACAGCATCGCGGCGTTGGCCCGCGCGATCAAATCGGCTCCGCCCGCAGTCAGATGGTGCGGCGCGCAGCCCAGCCATTGCGTTTGCAGGCTTTGCGCTGTCGCTGCCGTGCTGATGTGCGGGTGCGCGCAAACGCCCAGGGCGAACGACGGCAGCACGCTGCCTTGGGCGCGCCACTGCGCCAGGGTTTGCTCGGCCCAGTCGCGTTCGCCGGGCAGCCAGCGTACTTCGGGCAGCCAGGGCAGAGCCGGACGGGGCGGGGCGGCCAGTACCGTGCCCGCGGTGTCGCGGATGTCCAAGCCGGCACGCTCGGCGCTGAGGGTGAAGGCGCGCTCGACGGCGTGCGCCAGCGTGCCGTCGGTCTGGGCGGCCTCGTCGTCGAAGTCGGTTGCAGTCAGATTGAGCGCCAGCAGCGGGTCCAGCGCCTGGGGTCGGCACCAGAACATCGAGCCGGCGAAATAACCGTGCCGCGTCAAGTCCACGCCGATGCCCATGCGCTGCGCGAGCTGGGTCAGGCGGGACACGTTGGCGTCGCCGAGCAGGCTGAGCCAGAAGCCGCGCGGGCCGACCAGGCCCAGCCGCGGCTGTCGTGCAAAGGCGTCCACAGTCGCTTGTGCGCTGCTGGCGAGTTCGGCCAGCAGCTCGCGCCGCCAGCGGTCGCCGTCGCGGTGCTGCAGAAAGGGGATGTGGATCTGCGTGACTTCGCGCAGATGCGGCGATTTTTTGCCGTGGACGAACAGTAACTGCCCGTACTGCCGCGCACGCGCCAGCCGCAGCAGCGCCAGCCGCGGGGCGATGTCGCGCCCACGGTTGGGGTGAAGCAGAACCACCGCGCCGGGAACGTCGCGCACGATGTCCGCCGCCACGGCGTCGCGCCCCGCAGTGAGCGACACATAAACGTCCAGCGGCGTGGGCAGTTGCCGCAGCCAGACGGCAAACTCCGGCCACAGTTCCGGGTAGAACAGGTGCAGCAGCACGGCCGTTCCAGTGCCCAGCGGCGCGCCGGCGTGAAGGATACGCGGCTGCTGGCCGTCGCCGGCGACGGATGCCGTCTGGCCTGTGGCTTTGCCGGCCTGCGGTGCTTGCGGCCGGGCGCGGTAGAACACTTGCAGGCTGATGAATTGCTGATAGTCGTCGGCGCTGAGGTTTTTCACCACCAGACGGTCGGTTTCCAGATTGGCCGGGAACGCCGTCGGTCGCGGCGCGTGCAGAAAGCGGCTGTCGGGTCCGTAAGACACCGCCTCGACCGCATACCCGGTTTGTTCGAGCATGCGCTGGCCTTCGTCGCGGGTGAAAAAGCGCAGATGGGTGATGTCCAGGATGCCCGAGGGTTCATACGTCCAGCGGCCGTTGGCCAGCTCGTTGAGCAGCCACAGGTTGCGCGCATTGGGCAGGCTGACCAGCACCTGCGCGTCGGGCGTCAGCCAGCGGCGCAGCCTGTCCAGCGTGCGCCAAGGGTTGGGCGTATGTTCGAGCACGTCGGCGAGCACCAGGGTGTCGATGCTGCCCGGCTGCAGCCCGTGCGCGGCCAGGTCGACGTCCTGCACCAGACCGGTGATGACACGGTGGTAATGCGCCTGCGCCAATGCGGCCATGTGCGCGTTGCCCTCGATGCCCCAGAGTTCCACTGCAGCAAAGCGCTGCTTCAGCCCGGCGCCCATTGCCCCGGCCGCGCAGCCGACATCGAGCACACGCCGCGGCGGCTGCCGCAGCAGCGTGAGCAGGTCGCTGCGCGGGTTGTGGTGGTAGGCGCCGAGTTCTGTCGGTTCGGTCGAGTCGAGGGTTTCCCAGAGATGCTGCCGGGCCGCGGGCATGGTGTCAGATGTATTGGAACAGGCTCAACCCCTGCACCTGCGTGAACGCCTTTTCCGCCGCCTGCAGCGCGGTCAGGCTTTGCTGGTACTGGGTGATGACCTGCGGGTAGTTGATGTTGGTGAGCTGCGACTGCTGCGTTTGCAGTTGCAGCGTCAGGCTGGCATTTTGCGCTTGCACCGCCTGCACCTGCTGCAGCCGGCTGCCGATGGCGGCCTGGGTGGAGAGCAACGTGGTTTGGCTTTGATCCAGGCTGGCCAAGGCGTTGCTGATGGTTTGCGCGCGCTGGGCGTTGGCTCCAGGCGCCTGCGCCGTGGCGGCGAAGGCCTGCGCGAGTTGCTCAAACGTCTGGAACAGGCTTTGCGGTGGCGCCGCGGCGACGGTGAAGCGGTCTCCCGCGGCCGGGGTGCCGACGATGGGCACGGTCATCGCCGGATTGCCCCCCGGCGGCAGGCCGATACTCATGCCCGGGGTGAAGCTGCCGCTGCCGACCACCGCTGCCGAGGAGAACACGCCGCCGCTGCCGCTGGTGACGGTGTACGTCATCCCGCTGCCGCTGCCGCTGAAACTGATCTGGTACTGCGTACCGTCGACTTGCAGGATTTGCTGCGCCTGCGCCATGGCGTTGACCGTGCCGGGGCCGGCGGTGGCGTTGCCCGTGTTGCCGCCGCTGGCGCTGACGCTGAACGTGCCATTGCCGGCGCGGCTATTCATGAAAATGGCGTTGCCGGGGTCGCCGATGGCAGTGTTCAGGTTGGGGCCGAGAGCGAGCTGGTTTTGCCCGCCGTTGCCGGCGTAGCTGACGCTGCCGTCGGCTTGCAGGGAGAACGGCTGCGTGGCGCTTTGGCTGCCGGCAAAAATGTAGTTACCCTGGCCGTCCTGCGTGTTGGCGTACTGCACCAGTTGCTGCAAATAGCCTTGCATCGCGCTGGCGGCGTTTTGCAAGTCGTTGGCGTTGACCGTGCCGTTGTTCATTTGCACCGCCAGTTGTCGCACCTGATCGAGCAGCGTGCCGACGCTTTGCAGCGTCGAGCTCTCGATTTGCAGCGCGTTTTGCGCGTTCTGGCCGTTTTGCGCGTAATCGGCCAGGCGGTTGATCTGGCCGCTGAGGGTGACGTTTTGCGCCGCGGCCACCGGCGCATCCGACGGGTTGACCAGGCTGCTGCCGGTGGCGAGCTGCTGGCTGAGGGTGTTGAGGGTGTTTTGCTGGTTGAGGATGCCGCTCAAGCTGGCGGCGTAGAACTGTGGCGTGCTGATGCGCATGGCCCGCTCCTTTTTACTGCACGGCTTGCAGCAGCGAGGTGAACAGGCTGTTGCCCACCTGGATCGCCTTGGCCGCGGCCTGATACGCCTGCTGGTATTGCAGCAGACGGGTGGCTTCTTCGTCCAGATTCACCCCGGACACCGACTGCTGCGCCGCCACGGCTTGTGCGGCCACGGCACCGGCGGCGCTGGCGGCGCTTTGTGCCTGGTTGCCCTGCGTCGCCACCTGGGCGACGAGTCGGGTATAGACGTCTTCGAGCGAGGCGGTGCCGCCGCTGAGCGTTTTGGCGGTTTGCAGCGCTGCCATCGCCTGCGCGTTGCCGCCATTGCCGCCGCCTGCGGCGCTCAGGGTGAAAGCGTCTCCCGATGCGGCGACGCTGCCGGCGAGGGTGACGTTCCAGTAGCCGCCAGGCGGGTTGGTATAAGGAATGGAGATGACTTGGCCGCTGCTGCCCAGGGTGACGCTGCCGCTGGCCAACACGGTCGTTCCCGAACTGATTTGAAACCCCACTGCGGCGCCGCTGCTGCCGCCGCTGGTCAGGGTGATCTGCAGCGAAGGCGGTGGGCTGCTGGCACCGAGGCTGATGCCGCCGAGCACCAGGCTGCCGGCACCGCTGCTGGTGCTGTATTGCCCTGCGGACAGGGTGAGGTTGCCCAAATTGGTGTTGACCAGGCTGCCCGACTGCATCTGCCCGGCGCTGGACACATACGGCGCGGCCGCGGCGATTTGCGCCGGGTTGGTGAGCAGGCTTTGGAAATCGAGCGCAGCGTAGCGCGTGGGCTCGACCAGAAAGCTGTTGCCTGCCTGCGCGCCGCTGACCTGGAGCTGCACGCCGTCGAAACTCAGCGTGGTCACCGCCCCCGAGGTGCTGGCCGTCAGTGCCGCAGGCTGCCCGGTGGAGAGGTTGACGGCGCTCCAATTGCTACCGTCGTAGCGCAGGGTGTAGTCGGCGGTGGTCAGCGCAGCGGCGTTGGTCACGCTGCCGCTGATGACGGCGCTGCCGGTGTTGGCCGAATTGGCCAGCACCTGCAGCGGCCCGGCCTGAAACATCGCAGCGCCGAACTGGCCGTTGAGGTCCAGCCCCTGCGCCTGCTGCGCATTGACCTGCGCGGCCAACCCGATGGCCATTTGGCCGAGCGCGTTTTGCGCCGGCTGCAGCACTTGGCTGCGGAACTGCAGCAGCCCGCCGAGGGTGCCGCCCTGCAAACCCGCAGACAACACCGCGCCGTTGGCGGCGTAGGCGACTTCGGTCTGCGTCGGGTCGTAGGCATTGGGCACGGCCTGCAAATCGAAGGACTGGCTGCCGGCGACGAGCACCTGGCCGTTGCCGGTGAACACGCTGACCTGGTTGCCCGCCTGCGGCAGCACGCTCACGCCCACCAGCGCCGACAGCTGGGTGACGAGCTGGTCGCGCTGGTCGAGCAGGGTGTTGGGCGTGCTGCCGCTGCCCGACAGGTTGTTGATTTGTACGTTGAGCTGCGCGATCTGCTGCGTCAGGGTGTTGATGCTGGCCACACTCTGGCCGATCTGCTGGTTCACCCCATTGCTGGCCTGTTGCAACTGCTGCGCCGTGCTCTGGAGGGTCTGCGCCAGGCTTTGCGCCTGGCTGATGAGGTTTTGCCGCGAGGGGATGTCCGCCGGGTTGGCCGCCACCTGCGCCACGCCGCTGGCGAAAAACTGCTGGATCGACGTGCTCAGGCCGTTGCTGCTGCCCGCCAGCAGGTTGACGATGCCTTGCAACTGAGTATTGAGCGCGCTGGCGCCGCTGGCGGTGGCCGTGGTGCTCCACACTTGTTGCGTCAGGTAGCCGTTGTACGCGCGGCTGACGGCGTCGATCTGCGTGCCGTTGCCCAGGTACTGGCCGCCGTACAGGCTCGGGGTGAGCGCCGACTGCACCACGCTTTCGGTGCTGTAGCCGGGGGTGTTGACGTTGGCGATGTTGTTGCCGGTGACTTGCAGCGCGGCTTGCGCAGCTTGCAAGCCGGTGAGCGCGCTGCTGACCAGACCGCTGATGCCCGACATGTCATCCCTTTCCGAGAACCTGCCGCGCGCTGCCGCGGTACCCCCTGGCCGCGCCGCCGGCCGGGCCGTAGGTCGGCTCGGGAGTTTGTTGGCGCGATTGGGCGATGGCCTGCTGCAGCGCCGCGCTCCACACCGACAGGGTGTGCTGCAACGCCATGGTTTCGTCGCGCAGCGCGCTGACTTCGGCGACCAGCTCGGGGCTGCGCTGCAAGGAGGGGTCGCCGGCCTGGCGGCGTGCGGTGTAGGCGTCGAGCGCGTCGATCAGCGGCTGCCAGATCGGGGTGATGGGCGGCGCGCCTTCGCTGCCGCTGTTGACCAGCGCATGCCGCTGCTGCCGCAGCACTTCGGTGAGCGCGGCGACGAGTTGGCTCTCGTCAGCCGGAATCTGGGCGGGGTTCATGGCGTGGCGTGGTCAGCAGGAGAGGTCTGGGTGCATAACGTCACCGCGACGGAAAACTTGAATCGACGCCCAGTTCGGCCAAGACCTGCCGCATACGCGGGCTGTGGGCGACGGCGATGAGCTTGGCGGCGTAATCGGGGTCGGTGGCGTAGCCGCTGCGCTGCAGCGCGCTGGCGAACGCCGACACGTCGTTGCCCTGGCCGCGCGCGCCGTCGTAGCGCGGGCCGGACAGCAGCGCAGCGTAGTTTTGCACACTTTGCGCCGCCGACTGGTAAGCGCGGAACGCCGCCGCCCCCAGGCTGGCGACGCCGTTGCGCACTTCCTGCGTGACCGCCTGCACGCTGTGGCCGCCCCAGCTCGCACCGGCCTTGACGCCGAACAGATTGTTTCCCGGCGTGTGCCGCCCCCAGCCGGTTTCGAGCGCAGCCTGCGCCAGAATCGCCACCGGGGTGACGCCGAGCTGTTTGGCTGCGGCCTGCACGCTGGGCAGGATGCCGGCGATGAATTGCCGCGCTTGCGCCAGCGTGCCGCCGGCATCGTCCGCCGCCGCCGCAGGGGAGGGCGCCGCCGCGGAGGTCTGTGCCGGCGCCGGGCCGGCGGGAGTGGACACGGCATGGCTGCGGTACGCCGCCAACGATTGCGCCGCGGCGCCCGGGGTGGTGGACGCAGCAGACGCCGCCGGCGCGGCCTGGCCGTAGCGGCTGGACAGCTCGCGGGCGATGAAGCGCGCCAGCCCAATGCCTTGCCCCTGGCTGATGCTGGAGGCGAGTTGCTGGTTGAAAAGCGATTTGAACATCGGCCCGGAGGTGTCTCCCAGCAGGTCGGGGCCGAGCTGGGTGGCATCCATCGCGCCGAGCATTTGTTGCAGCAGCAGCGCCTCGAACTGTTGCGCCACGGCGCGGATCGCCTGCGGGCTGCGCGGATCGGCCTGGGCTGCGGCCTTGAGCTGCGCCAGACCCTGGAACGACAGGCTGTTGGCGGCGACCGCACCCGCGGGCGGAGCGGGCGGGGGCAGCGGTGCAGCGGCGGCGTCCACGGCGCGATCCGTCAAATCACGTCGAGCTGCGCATGCAGCGCGCCGGCGGCTTTCATCGCCTGCAAAATGGCGATCAAGTCGCTCGGCGCGGCGCCCACGGCGTTGAGCGCGCGCACCACGGCTTCGAGTGTCACCCCGGGGTTGAACATCAGCAGCTTGGCTTGATCTTGCTTGGCCTTGGCCGTGGTTTGCGGCACGACTGCGGTTTGCCCCGCGCCCAGCGGGTTGGGCTGGCTGACTTCATACTGCGTGCTGATGGTCACCGACAGATTGCCGTGCGCCACGGCGCAGGCGCCGATGGTCACGTTCTGCCCGAGCACCACGGTGCCGCTGCGCGCGTCGATCACCACTTTGGCCGGCGGCGACTGCGGTGTCACCTCTAGCGCTTCCACCTGGCCGAGAAACGCCGTGCGCGCCCCGGCCGTCGGCGGCGCCTGCACCTGCACCACGCCGGCGTTGAGCGCCGTGGCCGTGCCGGCGCCGAACTGCTGGTTGATGCTGTCGGCGATGCGGCTGGCGGTGCCGAAGCTCGGGGTGTTGAGCGCCAGCAGCAGCGGGCCGGGTTGGTCGAAATTGCCGGCCACTGCGCGTTCGACGGTGGCGCCGTTGGCGATCATCCCCGCCGTCAAAAAATTGACTTGGGTGGTGTTGCCGCCGGACGAAGCGCCGAATCCGCTGACCACCACATTGCCTTGTGCCACGGCATAAGTCTGGCCGTCGGCACCTTTGAGCGGGGTCATCAGCAGCGTGCCGCCGGCCAGGCTGGAGGCGTTGCCCACCGCGGACACGGTGACGTTGATTTGCTGCCCCGGCTGGGCGAACGGCGGCAGGTTGGCGGTGACCATGACCGCGGCGACGTCCTTGGGCTGCAGATTGCTTGCCACATTCGGCGGTAGGTTGATGCCCAGCCATTGGAACATCGACAGCAGCGACTGCGTGGTGTAGGGGACTTGCGTGGCCTGATCGCCGGTGCCCGACAGGCCGACGACCAGGCCGTAGCCGACGAGTTGGTTGACGCGCACGCCTTGCACGCTGGTGAGGTCGCGGATCGCCGCGGCCTGCGCCGGCACGCCCGCCAGGGCGATGGCGGCCAGCGCAGCCAGACCGGCGAGAACGCGGTGCAGGAACGGCAGCAAACGAGTGGACATGATCGCTGCGCAGCTCAGAATGGCCAGAGGGAGAGGAAAAAGCTCGCCAGCCAAGGCATTTTCGCCGCGGCGTAGACGTCGCCGTTGCCGCTGTATTCCACCCGCGCATTGGCGATTTGCGTGCTCAGCACGGTGTTTTGCGGGCTGACGTCGGCGGCGCGCACCACGCCGGCGACGCGGATGTATTCGTGCCCGCCGTTGAGCATGACTTCTTTCTGTCCGGAAATTTCGAGGTTGCCGTTGCTCATCACCCGCGTGACCGTGGCTTCGAGCGTGGTGTTGAAGGTGTTGCTTTGCGCCGTCGAGCCGTTGCCGGCGAATTTGGTCGCGCTCGACGCGCCCATGCTCGGGGTGTAGCCGAACAGCGAGGCGGGTTTGCCGAAAAAGCTCGACAGACCGGCGCTGACGGTGTCGGATTTGTTCAGCGCGGTGTTGGTCGATTTGGTCGCGTTGGCGTTTTCCTGGATGAGCACGGTGATGAGGTCGCCCACGCGGTGCGCGCGGCTGTCCTCGAACAGCGAGACGTTGGTGCCGGGCTGCCAGATGGCGCCGTTGGGCGCGTGCGCGTTCATCGCCTCGGGCTCGGCGGGGATGGGTAGCGGCTTGAGCGCGCCGTCGCTCAAATGCGTGGTCTGCGTGGCGCACGCCGCCAGCAGCAGCGCGCAGCCGGCAGCGCTCAGCAGGCGGCACGGGCGCATGACGGTCATGGCGGGGCTCACAGATTGTTGTTGACGTACTGCAGCATCTGGTCGGACGCCTGCACTGCCTTGCTGTTGACTTCGTAGGCGCGCTGCGTCGAAATCATGTCGACGAGTTCGGCGACGACGTTGACGTTGGACGACTCCAGATAGCCCTGCTGCACCGAACCCAGGCCGTTGAGCGTCGGCTGACCGGTGGTGGGCGCGCCGCTGGAGCCGGTTTGCAGATACAGGTTGTCGCCGATGCTTTGCAGCCCAGTAGGGTTGACGAAATTCGCCAGCTGGATCGAGCCGACCTGCTGTGGCGCCGACTGCCCGGGCAGCGTCACCGACACCGTGCCATCGTTGCCGATGGTGATGGTCTGCGCGCTCGCCGGGATGGTCACGGTGGGCTGCAACAGGTAACCGCTGGCGGTGACGATCTGCCCCTGGTTGTTGAGCTGAAAAGTACCGTCGCGGGTGTAGGCGATGGTGCCATCGGGTTTGAGCACCTGGAAAAACCCTTCGCCGTTGATCGCCAGATCGAGCGAGTTGCCGGTTTGCGTCAGATTGCCCTGGGTCATCAGCCGCTCGGTGGCTACCGGGCGCACACCGGTGCCGAGTTGCAGTCCGCTGGGGTATTGCGTGGTCTGCGACGATTGCGCCCCAGGCTGGGTGAGATTCTGGTAGAGCAAATCCTGGAACACGGCGCGGGAACTTTTGAACCCGCTGGTGTTGACGTTGGCCAGGTTGTTGGCGATCACGTCCATGCGGGTCTGTTCGGCCTCCAGGCCGGTTTTGGCGACGTACAGCGAGCGAATCATGGCAAGGGTCTTTCTGCGGGGCTCAGCTCACATTGAGCAGTTGCGCGGCGGCTTGATGGTTTTGATCGACGGTCTGCATCAGCTTGGTCTGGATTTCGAACGCGCGGGTGTCGTCGAGCATCTGGATCATCGCCTGCACCGGGCTGACGTTGCTGCCTTCGAGCGCGCCGATGGCCAGCTGCACCGTGCCGTCGGGTTGCGCCGTGCCGGTGGTGTCGCGGAACAGGCCGTCGGCGCCGCGCTGCAGTTGCGACGCCGGCGGGTTGACGAGCTGGATGCGGTTGAGCACCACCAGCGCGTTGGGCTGACCGCCCACGGGCACGCCCGACACCGTGCCGTCGGCGCCGATTTGCACCGACTGCAACGGCGGCAGCGAAATTGGCGCGCCGCCCTGGCCGAGCACGGGATGGCCGTCGCTGGTGGTCAGAATGCCATCGGCAGACACCTGCAGATCGCCGTTGCGGGTGTACGCCGTGCCGCCGCCGGCGGCTTGCACCGCGATCCACCCCGGCCCTTGGATGGCGACGTCCAGCGCGCGGCCGGTGTGGTTGATCGGGCCCTGCTGGAAGTCGCTGCTATTGCCCTGCAACGCGGTGTAGACCGCGCTGGGCAGCGCGTTGCCGTACACCGGCAGCGCGCGAAACTGCGCCTGCTCGCCGCGGTAGCCGGTGGTGTTGACGTTGGCCAGGTTGTTCGCCGTCACCGTCTGCTGCTGCAGGATGGCGCGGGCGCCGGTGGCGGCGATCCAGAGGGTGTCCATGGGTCAAAGCTCCTTTGCGCTTACAGCGTAAGCAAAGTCTGGACCACTTGGTTTTGCGTCTTGATCGTCTGCGCGTTGGCCTGATACGCCTGCTGCGCGACGATCAGATTGACCAGTTGCGTCGACAAATCGACGTTCGATTCCTCGACCGCGCTGGACTGCAGCGAGCCCAGTCCACCCGACTGCGGCGCGCCGGTCAGCGGCTGCCCCGAGGCGTAGGTCGGGACGAAATAGTTGTTGCCGATCCGCTGCAGACCCTGCGGTGCCTTGAAATTCGTCAGGGTGATCTGGCCGAGGATGGCTGACTGGCCGTTGCTGTATCGGCCGTAGATGATGCCGCTGGGGTCGATCGACAAATTGCTCAACTGCCCGGCGCCGTAGCCGTCCGAGGTGATGTTGTTCACCGCCGTGGGCGCGTTGTAATTGGTCGAGCCGGCGAAGTTCAGCGCGATGGTCGAGCCGGAGGCGCCGTCGGACCAGGTCAGCGGGCCGATGCTGCCGCTGGCCGTGCCGCTGATGGTGCCGGTGGAACTGAATTGAATGGTCAGCGGCCCGCCGCTGGTGATGCCGCCCGAGCTGGTCGTGCCGTCGACGCTGTAATACACGTCCCATTGCTGCCCCGAGGTCGAGCCGGAGGTGAGCACGTAATACGTCGTCAGCAGATGCGAGGTGCCCAGACTGTCGTACACCGTCGCCGTCGTCGAGTAGTTGTACGTCGTCGGGTCGTTGGCGTTGAACGTCGAGCCGCTGGCCGGCGGCGTGGCCGCGGCGTTGAGGTTGAGCGCGACGGTGGCGCTGGTCGTCGCCTTGGGCGCTAGGCTGGTGGTGGTGATTTGCAGCGGGCCGCTGCCGCCGGTGAGTTTGCCGCTGACCGCCGGGGTGCCGATGAGCTGGCCGCCGCCGCCATCGACGATGTAGCCGTTCTGGTCGAGCTGGAACTGGCCGTTGCGGCCGTAAACCGTGGCGCCGTTGTAGTTGAATTGAAAAAAGCCGCTGCCGTTGATCGCCACGTCCAGCGGGTTGTTGGTCGCGGTGATGTTGCCCTGGGCGAACTGCTGCGCGATGGTTTGCACCGAGGTGCCGATGCCTACCTGCCCGGTCTGCGGCGCGGTGCCGGCGATCGCCGTGGCGTAGGCGTCGGCGAACTGCGCGTTCGAGCTCTTGAAGCCCACGGTGTTGGCGTTGGCGATGTTGTTGCCCATGACTTGCAGATCGGTCGAGGCGGCTTGCAGCCCGGACAGCGCGGTTTGGAAGGTGCTCATGGAAATCTCCCGGAAAATTCGGCGATACGCTGGCGTTGACGGTGCGCGCGCGGTTTACATCACGCCCTGGATGTTGGACAGCGGCACGGTGCCGCTCTGGCCCTGCAGTTGCAGCGCCGGGCCGTTGCTGCCGTTGAGGTAGACCGACTGCACTTTGCCGGTGCCGAACGGCACGGCGGCAACCGGCTGGCCGCTGGAATCGGTGGCGCTGACGTTGAAGGTGTAATTGCCCGGCGGCAGAGCGTTGCCGCTGGCGTCGGTGCCGTTCCAGGTGAAGGTTTGCACGCCGGTGGGCAAGGCGCCGAGCTGCAGCGTGTCGACGGTTTGCCCGGCGGCGTTGATCACCTGCACCTGCACGTTTTGCGCTGCGCCAGCCAGGGTGAAACCACCGGCGGCGCTGCCGCTGGCAGGCAGCGTCACGCTGTTGCTGTCGAACACCACGGTCTGCCCCACCAGGTTGGCCGCCTGCAGTCCCTGGGTTTGTGCCAGCTGCGCGGTCAGCGCGGCCAGCGACGACTGGATCGACTGCACGCCGCTGGCCGTGCTGAACTGCGCCAGCTGTGCCGACAAATCCGTGTTGCTCATCGGGTTCATCGGGTCCTGGTTGGTCAGCTGCGTCACCAGCAGTTGATAAAAAGTGTTGACGTTGCCCAGCCCGGCCATGCCGCTGCTGGCGCTGCCCGAGGTGCCGCTGCTGCTCGA
>JBFXEK010000007.1:0-14199 GCA_050180155.1 Thiomonas sp.
AAACGCGCTGATGTCGGCCTGCATCTGCAGCACTTCGGGCTGGCGCAGCAAAAATTCGGCCACCGGCGCATCGCGTCCGGTCAGCGGCCGCAACGCTGGGTCGTAATGTGGGTTGGGCAGCATGCGCACGTCGAACACATAGTCGGCGTCCAGCGGCACGCCGCGCTTGAACGCGAACGACTCGAACAGCACGACCATCTGCTTGGCCGGCACGCGCACCGCTTGTTTGATCCAGTCGCGCAACTGCGCCGCCTTCATCTGGCTGGTGTCGACGTGCAGGCCGATTTCGGCCACCGGCCGCAGCAAGTCACGTTCAAGCTCGATGGCTTCGATCAGTGCATTGGCGTAGCCCTCGCCGCGCGCTGCCGCCGGGCTGCCGGCGTGCTGCGCCAGTGCGCGGCTGGTCAGCGGATGACGGCGGCGGGTCTCGGAAAAGCGCTGCACCAGCGTGTCGGTGGCGCAGTCGAGGTAGATGGCGTGCACGTCGCAGCAGCCGCGCAAGGTCTGCAGCAGCGCGGGGACGTCGTCTAGTGACGCCGCGCTGCGCGCATCCACCGCCACGGCGACGCGCAACTGTCCCGAGGCACGGGTTTGTTCGACCAGCGCCGAAATGAGCTGCGGCGGCAGATTGTCCACGCAGTAGTAGCCGGAGTCTTCGAGCGCGGCGAGGGCGACCGATTTGCCCGAGCCCGATAGCCCGGAAATGAGCACGAGCTGATGCGTCGATCGCGCATCTGGCTGCGACTTGGCATGGGTGGGATGCTGGGTCACGTCAAGGCTCCGAGGCGGGCGCAGCGCCCGCGGCGCAGGCGGCCAGCAGTTCCTGCGCATGTTCCAGCGCGGCGCTGGAACGTGCATGGCCTGCAAGCATACGCGCGATTTCGCTGCGCCGTTGCACCGGGTCGAGCGCGTCGAGCAGGCTGGCGGTCTGGCCGTCGTGGCTGTGTTTGCGCACGGCGTAGTGATGCTGGGCGCATGCGGCCACTTGCGCCAGATGCGTCACCGCCAACACCTGGCGGTCACGGCCGAGCTGGCGCAGCAGACGGCCGACGGTTTGCGCCACCGCGCCGCCGATCCCGGCGTCGACCTCGTCGAAAATCAGCGTCCCGACGTCTTGCAACGCACTGGTCGTGACAGCCACGGCCAGGGCGATGCGCGAAAGTTCGCCTCCGCTGGCCACTTTGCCCAGCGGGCGCAGTTCGGCGCCGGGATGCGCTGCGACTTGGAATTCGACACGTTCGGCGCCGTGCGCGCCCACGGCATCGAGCGCAAGACAAGCGACTTCGAACCGACCGCCCGGCATCCCCAGGTGTTGCATCGCCTCCTGCACCGCCCGCCCCAGTTGCCGCGCCGCGGCCAGCCGCTTGGCGCTGAGTTTGCGCGCCGCCTGCTGCAGTCGGGCGAAGGCGGCAGCGGCCTGCTGTTGCAGCGCGGGCAGGTCCGCGCTGCTTTCGAGCTGTTCGAGCTGGCGACGCAGCGCCTGGTGGTGCTGCGCCAAGTCGGCAGCGGCAACGCGGTGTTTACGCGCCAACTGCATCCAGCTGCCCAGGCGGGCATCGACTTCGGCCAGGCGCTGCGGGTCGGCTTCGGAGTGCTGCGCCAGGCGGCGCAATTCATGGCTCAGGTCGTGCAGGCTGGTCTGCGCCGCGTCGAGCTGTTGTAGCAGCGGCTGCACCGCGGAATCGATCTCACCGGCGCGTTCGACCGCCTGTCGCGCCTGCGCCAGCAGCGACAAGGCGCCGACATCGTCGCCGTCGAGCGCTGTTTGCGCCGTGGACAAGGCGTCGAGCAGCGTGGCGATGTGCGCCAACCGCCTGTGCTCGGCGTCGAGCGCGTCCCACTCGCCGGGCTGGGGTCGCAGTCGGTCGAGTTCGTCGCACTGCCACTGCAGTCGCTCGCGCTCGGCGGCCAAGCGCTCTGCGCCCTCGCCGGCGTCTTCCAGCGCGCGCTGCGCAGCGCGCCACTGCTGCCAGGCCTGTTCGACCGCACGCGCTTCGTCCCCGGCCCCGGCGTAGGCGTCGAGCAGGCTGCTGACCACCTCGCGCCGCACCAGCCCTTGGTGCGCGTGCTGGCCGTGGATGTCGACCAGCATGTCTCCCGCGGCCTTGAGTTGCGCTGCCGTGGCCGGACTGCCGTTGATGAAACCGCGCGACTTGCCGGCCGCGTCGATCACCCGCCGCAGCAGCACGCTGTCGTCCCCCGTGTCGAAACCTTGTTCCTGCAGCCAATCCTGCAGCCGTGCAGTCGAGCTGAACGTGGCGCTGAGGTCGGCACGCTGCGCCCCGACGCGGACCACCGAGGCGTCGGCGCGTTCTCCCAGGACGAGTTTGAGGGCATCGATCAAAATCGATTTGCCCGCGCCGGTTTCTCCGGTGAGCACGGTGAAGCCTTCGGCCAGGTCGATGTCGAGCTCGTGGACGATGACAAAATCGCGCAGGTGCAGGTGCAGCAACATGGGAATGCCGGCGACAACGGGGTCAGCCGTCCGGGATTTCGTGCCAGTGCAGTTTTTTCCGCAAAGTAGAAAAGTAGCTCCAGCCTGGAGGGTGCAAAAACACGCAGCGATACGGCGCGGTACCGATGTGGATGCGGTCGCCGCCGACCAGTTCGGCGTAGCTTTGCATGTCGAAATTGACGCTGACGTCGCGCTGCGTCACGACCTCGATCGCGATTTGCGCGTTGCCGGGCAAGACGATCGGCCGATTCGACAGGGTGTGCGGCGCGATCGGCACGAGCACCACGCCGTCGACCCTGGGATGGAGGATCGGGCCATAAGCCGACAGCGCATACGCCGTCGATCCGGTGGGCGTGGCGACGATGAGGCCATCGGCGCGTTGCACGTACATGAAGCGGCCGTCGACATCCACCTTCAATTCGACCAGCCCGGACGCGCCGTTACGGTTGACCACCACATCGTTGACCGCGATGGCCTGGAAAATCGTCTGCCCGGCGCGCTCGACCGCACCGCTGAGCATGGCGCGTTCCTCGCGCTCGAAGGCACCGGCTAGCAAACCGTCGATGGCTTCTTCCCACGCGCTGTCGGCAATATCGGTCATGAAGCCCAGCCGCCCGGCGTTGATGCCGACCAGCGGCACGTTCAGCGGCGCCAGCCTGCGCGCCGCACCAAGCATGGTCCCATCCCCACCGAGCACCACCGCCACCCAGCCGCCCTCGGCGGTACGCGCGGGCAGATCGGCGCTGCGCATCACCGGATACGGCAAATCGACATGTTGCGCCGTGAGTTCGCCGACCCATACCTCGACGCCGGCCCGGCTGAGGCGGGCGGCAATGTCGCCGAGCAGGCGCTGCGCCTGCGCGGCCTGATGTTTGCCGATGAGCAGTGCCTGTTGGAACACTGTGCTGGACATGGATTGGCCTTGCCGGAAATGTGCGCTCGCGGTGTGCGGCAGCAAATTACATCACAGCCGCGCGGGTTCGGCCGCCGTCTGCCACGGCCTGCGACCCGTCCCTAAAATATTCGCGCATGGACGAACGTTCCCGCCTGCTGCTCAAGACGTTGATCGAGCGCTACATCGCCGAGGGGCAACCCGTGGGCTCGCGCACCTTGTCACGCGCCTGTGGACTGGAGCTGTCTGCTGCGACCATCCGCAACGTCATGGCGGATCTGGAGGATATGGGGCTGATCGCCAGCCCGCACACCTCCGCTGGCCGCGTGCCCACGCCGCGAGGCTACCGCATGTTCGTCGACGCCATGCTCACGGCGCAGCCGCCCACGCCGTCCGAGGCACTGCAACAGACGCTGCAACAGCAGATCGATACGGCGCCGCCCCAGCAAGTCATGGCACGTGCCGCGCAGCTCATGTCCAGCCTGTCGCACTTCGTCGGTGTCGTGCTTGCACCGCAGCGCAGCGTGGTGTTTCGCCACATCGAGTTTCTGCGCCTGTCCGAACACCGCATTCTGATCATCATCGTCAGCCCCGAGGGCGACGTGCAGAACCGCATGCTGCATTGGCCGCAAGCCGTGAGTCAAAGCGAGCTCAACGCCGCGACCAATTACCTCAACACCCATTTCTCTGGAATGAGTTTCGAGCAAGTGGCGGAAAAGCTCAGCGGCGAGGTCGAATATTTGCGCGCCGAACTCGTCGCGTTGATGCAGGCCGGCGTCCAGGCCGGCAGCCAAGCCATGCGACAAACGCAGGACCAAGTCGTCGTCGCCGGTCAACAGCAATTGCTCGGCGTCGATGACCTTTCGGGCAATCTCGACAAGCTACGGCAATTGTTCGACTTGTTTGAACAAAAGGCCCAGTTGCTCAAACTCATGGACGCATCGGCCAAAGCCGATGGCATACGCATCTATATCGGCGGCGAAAGCGAGGCCGTGCCCTTCGAGGAACTCTCGGTGATTACCGCGCCCTATGCCGCTGGCGGTCAGGTGGTGGGCACTTTGGGCGTGATCGGACCAACACGCATGGCTTACGACCGCATGATTCAGATCGTCGACATCACCGCCAAACTGGTCAGCAATGCCCTGAGCCAACGATAAAAAGCCGCCTGGCCGCGCTATATTGGTAGCGCGCGAGGCGGCTTTCAATGCAGCTGGCAGACGCAAGACAAGCAACCTGCCGCGCTGCGGAGCATCAAATCACTTCGCCTTTGCTGATCAGGCGGCTGACCACCCAGGATTTGGTTTTGGAAATCGGCCGCGACTCGGCAATCTCGACGACGTCGTTGACGTGGTACTGCCCGGCTTCGTCGTGAACGCTGTACTTTTTGGATCGCGCGATGAACTTGCCGTAGATCGGGTGCTGAATGCGCCGTTCGACGAGCACGGTCACGGTCTTTTGCCGTTTATCGCTGACGACCCGGCCGATCAACGTGCGCTGGACTTTTTTCTGTTCAGTCATGGCTTAACCCTTGGCCTTTTTTTCTTGGATCAGAGTACGAACGCGCGCGATGGCCCGTTTGGTCTGCCCCAGTTGCGCCGTGTTTTGCAGCTGCTGCGTACCTTTTTGCATGCGCAGGTTGAAATGCGCCTTGAGCAGACTGTCGAGTTCGGCTTGCAGCGCCGGAATGTCTTTGGCGCGTAGTTCTGCGAGTTGAGCGGTGGTTTTCAAATCGCTCTCCTTAAGCGCCGATCTGGCGCGTGACAAAAACCGTACGGAACGGCAGTTTGGCCGCGGCCAGTTCAAAAGCCTCGCGGGCGATGGCCTCGGGCACACCTTCGATTTCGTAGAGCACGCGGCCCGGCTGGATCTCGGAGACGTAATACTCCGGGTTGCCCTTCCCGTTGCCCATACGTACTTCAGCGGGCTTGATGGAAATCGGCTTGTCTGGGAACACCCGGATCCAAATCCGGCCGCCCCGTTTGACGTGGCGCGAAATGGCACGACGCGCCGACTCGATTTGGCGCGCAGTGATCCGGCCGCGGGTTGTCGCTTTCAGGCCAAACTCACCAAAGGCCACGGTCGCGCCGCGAGTGGCCAAGCCGGTGTTACGGCCTTTTTGCTCTTTGCGATATTTGCGACGAGCGGGTTGCAACATCATGATTCTCCTTAAGCGTCGCCGGCACCACCGGACTGCGCCGGTTTGCGCACGCGCTTGACAGCAACGGTTTTTTCGCCTTCGCCAGCCGGAGCTGCGCGGCGTGCAGCAGACGGGCGGGCTGAGCCCGGGCGGCGGCTGCGGCGGTCTTCTTCCGGCGCACTGGCGGGTTCGGCCTTGGTCGCGGAGGCTGCGCCTTTGGCCGGGGTGTCGCCCTTGTATACCCAGACTTTCACGCCAATCACACCATACGTGGTCTTGGCCTCTGAGGTGGCGTAATCGATGTTCGCCCGCAGCGTCTGCAGCGGCACGCGACCCTCGCGATACCATTCGGTCCGCGCAATTTCGATGCCATTGAGCCGGCCGGCCGACATGATCTTGATACCTTGGGCCCCCATGCGCATGGCGTTTTGCATCGCCCGTTTCATCGCCCGGCGGAACTGGATGCGCTTTTCCAATTGCTGGGTGATCGAATCGGCGATCAGTTGGGCATCGAGTTCGGGCTTGCGCACCTCCTCGATGTCCACGGCCACGGGCACGCCCAACCGTTTGGTCAGTTCGGCCTTCAGGTTCTCGATGTCTTCGCCTTTTTTGCCGATGACCACGCCCGGGCGGGCGCTATAGATGGTGATACGAGCGTTTTTCGCCGGCCGCTCGATGAGCACGCGGGAAACCGAGGCGTTCTTCAGACGCTTGGCCAAGTACTCACGCACCATAATGTCTTCACGCAGCATTTTGGCGTACTGGGTGCTTGGCGCAAACCAGCGCGAGGCCCAGCCACGGGTGACTGCCAGGCGAAAACCGGTCGGATGAATTTTCTGTCCCATGTGGCGTCCTCAGTTCCCGACTTGAATGTAAATATGGCAGGTGGGCTTGCTGATGCGGTTGCCTCGACCTTTGGCACGGGCGGAGAAGCGTTTGAGCGTCGCGCCTTCTTCGACCATGATCTTGGTCACTTTCAGTTCGTCCACATCGGCACCATCGTTGTGCTCGGCGTTGGCAATGGCCGACTCCAGCACTTTTTTGATGATGCCTGACGCTTTTTTCGGCGAGAACTCCAGGATGTTCAATGCCGAATCCACTTTTTTGCCGCGGATCAAGTCGGCCACCAGACGGCCTTTTTGGGCCGACAGGCGCACGCCGCGGAGGGTTGCACGAGTTTCCATGTGTCTGCCTTACTTCTTCGCCTTTTTGTCGGCGGGATGACCTTTGAATGTCCGCGTCAGCGCGAATTCGCCGAGTTTGTGCCCCACCATTTGATCGGAGATATACACCGGCACATGCTGCTTGCCGTTGTGCACGGCGATGGTCAGACCAATGAATTCGGGCAGGATGGTTGAACGCCGCGACCAGGTTTTCACTGGGCGCTTGTCCTTGCTGCTGACGGCGGCCTCGACCTTTTTCAGCAAATGCTGGTCGCAAAACGGACCTTTTTTGAGTGAGCGAGCCATGTGCTATCCCTTACTTCTTGCGGCGCGACACGATCATGCTTTGCGTGCGCTTGTTGTTGCGGGTGCGATACCCCTTGGTCGGCGTGCCCCACGGGCTCACCGGCACTCGGCCTTCGCCCGTCTTGCCTTCGCCGCCGCCGTGCGGGTGGTCGATCGGGTTCATCGCCACACCACGAACCGTCGGCCTAATACCGCGCCAGCGCATCGCACCGGCTTTGCCGTACTGACGCAAATTGTGTTCTTCGTTACCGACTTCACCGAGGGTGGCGCGGCAGTCGATATGGATTTTGCGCACCTCCCCGGAGCGCATACGCACCTGGGCATGCGTTCCCTCACGGGCGAGCAGCACGGCCGAGGCGCCTGCCGAACGGGCGATTTGCGCCCCCTTGCCCGGCTGCATTTCGATGCAATGAATCGTCGAGCCGACGGGGATGTTCCGAATCGGCAGCGCGTTGCCGACACGGATCGGCGCCTCCGGGCCGCTCATCAACGAGGCGCCGACTTCAAGATTGCGCGGCGCGATGATGTAGCGGCGCTCGCCATCGGCGTAGCAGACCAAAGCAATGTGCGCCGTCCGGTTGGGGTCATACTCGATGCGCTCGACTTTGGCGGGGATGCCATCCTTGTCACGGCGAAAATCGACCAGGCGATAGTGGTGCTTGTGACCTCCACCGCGGTGCCGCGTAGTGATATGGCCGTTGTTGTTACGCCCTGCCTTTTGATGCTGCGGCTGGAGCAGCGATTTTTCCGGCGCACCCTTGTGCAGCTCGGGATGCGTCACCTTGACGACGGCACGGCGACCCGCCGAGGTAGGCTTGACTTTGACGACGGGCATCAGATCCCCTCCTGCGCGAAGTTCAGCTCTTGGCCCGCCTTGAGGCAGACATAGGCCTTCTTGACATGATTGCGGCGGCCGGTGCCCCGCGCGGTGCGTTTGATCTTGCCTTTCACATTGGCAATCTGCACCGACTCGACCTCGACCTTGAACAGCAGTTCGACTGCCGCCTTGATTTCGGGTTTGGTCGCATCACGCAACACCCGGAACACGACCTGATTGCGCTTTTCCGCCACCATCGTGGCTTTTTCCGAAATCACCGGCGCGCTGAGCACTTGCATCAGCCGCTGGGCATTGACAGCGTTTGAAGCAACGGCTTGCGTCATGACAGCATCTCCTGGATTTGGCTGACCGCCGCCTTGGTCATCACAATCTTTTTGTAGAACAGCAACGAGAGCGGATCGGCGTAGCGCGGCTCGACGACGAGGACGTTGGGCAGGTTGCGCGCAGCCAGAAACAGGTTTTCGTCCGCGCCGTCGGTAATGATCATCGCCGAGTCCAAACCCATCGCTTTGCATTTCTGCGCAACCAGATTGGTCTTGGGTGCTTCGACAGTGAAGCTATCGACGACGACCAGCCGTCCTTCGCGCGCCAGTTGCGACAGCAGCGAGCGCATTCCGGCACGGTAAGCCTTCTTGTTGACCTTGTGAGAAAAATTTTCCTCGGGGGAGTTCGGAAAAATCTTGCCACCTCCGCGCCACAAGGGAGACGACGTCATGCCTGCGCGCGCACGTCCCGTGCCTTTTTGTTTCCATGGCTTACGCGTGGAATGTTTGACATCGCCACGGTCTTTTTGCGCCCGCGTCCCCAAGCGCGCGTTAGCCTGATACGCGATGACGATCTGATGCACCAGATCTTCATTGAAATCGCGCCCGAACACCTCGGGGCTGACGTCATACTTTTCCGCAGGCTGGCCCTGCGCGTTCAACATCTCGAGCTGCATCACCGACCTCCTGCCGCAGTCTTGACCGCGGGCCGCAGAAATACGTAGCCGCTACGCGAGCCGGGCACTGCGCCCTTGACCAAAATGAGTTGGCGCGCCTCGTCGATACGCACCACCTGCAAGTTCTGCACCGTGACCGTTTCATGACCCAGCTGGCCAGCCATGCGCTTGCCCGGAAACACGCGGCCGGGATCCTGCGCCATACCGATCGAACCCGGGGCGCGCGTCGTCACCGAGTTACCGTGCGACGCACGGTTGGACGAGAAATTGTGCCGCTTGATCGAGCCGGCAAATCCCTTACCGATCGAGATGCCTTGGGCATCGACCAGTTGCCCGACCTGAAACAGCGTCACCGGCACAGCCGTGCCGGGCGCGTACTCCGCCGCCTTGTCCTCAGGCACGTCGAATTCTTTGAGGATTTCTGCTGGTTCAACCCCGGCCTTAGCCAGATGGCCCGCTTCGGCCTTGGTCAAACGGGAGGGCTTACGCTTGCCGAAGGCCACCTGCACAGCACTGTAGCCGTCGACCCCCGGCGTGCGCACCTGCGTCACCCGGTTGCCCGATGCATCGAGCACGGTGACGGCGATGGACTCGCCATCGTCGGTGAACACACGCGTCATTCCGACCTTGCGCGTGACAAGGCCCATTGAATGTGAGCTCATTGTTTTCTCCTACCTGGCTGCGATTGGCCAGGCCCGTAAGTTAATCAGGCAAGCAACACGGCTTGCATGGGGTTGCCTTGGATGGCTCAGACCAGACAAAGCAGGCTTGTCTCCGACAAATGCCGGAAAGAAAGCTAAAAATCATACATCAACTGCCTTGCGCGCGGCAAGGCAGGCGAATTACTGCAGCTTGATTTCCACATCGACCCCAGCCGGGAGATCGAGCTTCATTAGCGCGTCCACGGTCTTGTCCGTGGGATCGACGATATCCATCAGACGCAGGTGCGTGCGGATCTCCAACTGATCGCGCGAGGTCTTGTTGACGTGCGGCGAACGCAGAATGTCAAAGCGCTGCAGCCGGGTCGGCAGCGGCACCGGGCCTTTGACGATGGCGCCGGTGCGCTTGGCGGTATCGACGATTTCCATCGCCGATTGGTCGATCAGCTTGTAGTCGAAGGCTTTGAGGCGAATACGGATTTTTTGGTTTTGCATGATGATCTCGTCAAAGAGCGGCTGCCGGCGCTCTACCGGCAGGAATCGTCAGTCCGATTACTCGATAATCTTCGCCACCACGCCGGCGCCGACGGTGCGGCCGCCTTCGCGGATGGCAAAGCGCAGGCCCTCTTCCATCGCGATCGGGGCGATGAGCTTGACGGTGATGCTCACGTTGTCGCCGGGCATGACCATCTCTTTGTCTTTGGGCAGTTCCACCGCGCCGGTCACGTCGGTGGTGCGGAAGTAGAACTGCGGCCGGTAGTTGTTGAAAAACGGGGTGTGGCGCCCGCCTTCGTCCTTGGAGAGCACGTACACCTCGGCGGTGAAGTGGGTGTGCGGCTTGATCGAGCCGGGTTTGCACAGCACCTGGCCGCGCTCGACTTCTTCGCGCTTGGTGCCGCGCAGCAGAATGCCGACGTTGTCACCGGCCTGGCCTTGGTCGAGCAGTTTGCGGAACATTTCCACGCCGGTGCAGGTGGTTTTCTGCGTCGGGCGGATGCCGACGATTTCGATTTCGTCGCCGACTTTGATGACGCCGCGCTCCACACGGCCGGTGACCACGGTGCCGCGGCCGGAGATGGAGAACACGTCTTCCACCGGCATGAGGAAGGCGCCGTCGATGGCGCGCTCGGGGGTGGGGATGTAGGTGTCCAGGGCGTCGGCCAGGTTCATGATGGCCACCTCACCCAGCTCGCCTTTGTCGCCTTCGAGGGCGAGCTTGGCCGAGCCTTTGATGATGGGGGTGTCGTCGCCGGGGAAGTCGTACTTGGACAGCAGCTCGCGCACTTCCATTTCGACGAGTTCGAGCAGTTCGGCGTCGTCGACCATGTCGCATTTGTTGAGGAAGACGACGATGTAGGGCACGCCGACCTGGCGAGCGAGCAGGATGTGCTCGCGGGTCTGCGGCATGGGGCCGTCGGCGGCGGACACGACCAGGATGGCGCCGTCCATCTGCGCCGCACCGGTGATCATGTTTTTGACGTAGTCGGCGTGGCCGGGGCAGTCGACGTGGGCGTAGTGACGGTTGGCGGTCTCATACTCGACGTGCGCGGTGTTGATGGTGATGCCGCGGGCTTTTTCTTCCGGAGCCGCGTCGATTTCGTCGTATTTCTTCGCCGCCCCGCCAAATTTGCTCGCCAGCACGGTGGTGATGGCCGCCGTCAGCGTGGTCTTGCCGTGGTCGACGTGTCCAATCGTGCCCACGTTGACGTGCGGCTTGGTCCGCTCAAATTTTTCTTTCGCCATGATTCAAACTCCTCAAGCCATCAAAGATCGACAAAATCAACACGTATTCTGGTGCCCATGGCGGGAATCGGACCCGCGACCTCTCCCTTACCAAGGGAGTGCTCTACCACTGAGCCACATGGGCGTGACTTTCGCACACTCACGCAATTGCACAACCGGCCTGCGCCACCGCAGCCCCGCGAGATTGGAGCGGGAGACGGGAATCGAACCCGCGCCATCAGCTTGGAAGGCTGAGGTTCTACCATTGAACTACTCCCGCCCTGCAACGCTTCGGCGTGAGCTTCGGCGCGACTCGGGCCGCAACGCATTCCACCAACCCGCCGCGGTCACCCGCAGCGCAGCAATTCCTGCGCCTGGTGGAGAGGGCTGGATTCGAACCAGCGTACTCGTTAGAGGGCAGATTTACAGTCTGCTGCCATTAACCACTCGGCCACCTCTCCGAGGCGAACCGCAGATTCTCTGCGATTTCCTTTCCAAAGTCAAATGGTCATGATTGTCCAGGGGAAAAAAGGCTCTGCAACGCACGCCCCGGGTCGGCAGCGCGCATGAACGCCTCGCCGACCAGAAAGGCCTGCACCCCGGCGCCACGCATGCGCGCCACGTCCTGCGGGGCGAGGATGCCGCTTTCGGTGACGACCAGACGGCCCGCAGGGATGCGCGGCAGCAGGTCGAGCGTAACCTCAAGCCGGGTGTCGAAGGTGCGCAAATCGCGGTTGTTGATGCCCAGCAGCGGCGTGCGCAACGTCAGCGCCACGTCGAGTTCGCGCGCATCGTGCACCTCCACGAGCACGTCCAGCCCGAACGCCTGCGCCTGTGCCTCCAGATCGACGAGCTGCTGCTGCGGCATGGCCGCGGCGATGAGCAGGATGCAGTCGGCCTGCATCGCCGCAGCCTCGATCACCTGGTACGGGTCGATGATGAAGTCTTTGCGCAACACCGGCAGGGCGCAGGCTGCGCGCGCGCGGCGCAGGTCGTCGGGCGATCCCTGGAAATACGTCGCGTCGGTGAGCACCGACAGGCAGGTGGCACCGGCGGCGGCGTAACTGCGGGCGATGGCCGGCGGGTCGAAATCGGCGCGCAGCAGGCCACGCGACGGGCTGGCTTTTTTCACTTCGGCAATCACCGCCGGGCCGCCGGCTGCCGCCCTGGCCTGCAGCGCCGCGGCAAATCCGCGGGGCGCATCGCGCGCAGCGGCCTGCTCGCGCAGCACGCTTTCGGGCACGCGCTGGCGCGCGACGGCCACCTCGTCGGCCTTGGTGGCGAGGATACGCTGCAGGATGTCGTTCATCGTTTGCCCCGGCGCGCTCACGCCCCGTCCGCCGCGACGGGCTGCAGGCTGCGGGTGACGCGGACGAATTCATGCAGCTTGTCGCGCGCCGCGCCGCTGGAAATCGCCGCGCGTGCCATTTGCACGCCGTCGCTCAGGCTGGCGGCAACGTTGGCGGCGTATAGCGCCACGCCAGCGTTGAGGACCACGATGTCGCGCGCCGGACCATCGACGTCGTTGAGCGCCTCGTGCATGAGTTCGATCGATTGTTGCGGGCCGTCGACGCGCAGCGCATCCAGCGGCGCGGCCTTCAGCCCGAGGTCACCGGGGTGGATGGCGTATTCGCTGATCTGGCCGTCTTTGAGTTCGCCGACCAGCGTCTCGCCCGACAGCGACACCTCGTCGAGCCCATCCAGGCCGTGCACCACCACGGCGTGCTCGCTGCCCAGGCGCTGCAACACCCGCACCAGAATGCCGACCAGATCGGGGTGGAACACGCCGAGCAACTGGTTGGGCGCGCCCGCAGGGTTGGTCAGCGGCCCGAGGATATTGAATAGGGTGCGCACGCCCAGCTCTTTGCGCACCGGCGCGGCGTGCTTCATCGCCGGATGGTGGTTGGGCGCGAACATGAAGCCGATGCCGCATTGCTCTAGGCTCTGTGCCACCAACTCGGGGCTGAGCTGGATGTTGGCGCCCAGCGCCTCCAGCGCGTCGGCCGAGCCCGACGACGAACTCACGCTGCGCCCGCCGTGCTTGGCCACCTGCGCCCCGGCGGCGGCGGCGACGAACATGCTGGTGGTGGAAATATTGAACGTGCGCGCCGCGTCGCCGCCGGTGCCGACGATGTCCACCAGGCGCTTTTTGTCGGCCACGACCACCGGCGTGGCGAATTCGCGCATCACCGTGGCCGCGGCGGTGATTTCGCCGATGGTTTCTTTTTTCACCCGCAGACCGGTGATCAGCGCGGCGATCATCACCGGCGTCATCTCGCCGTTCATGATGCGGCGCATCAACGTGATCATTTCGTCGTGAAAAATCTCCCGATGCTCGATCACGCGCACCAGTGCGTCCTGATTACTGATAGTCATCGAAGTGGCCCTCCTTCAAGGCCAGAAAGTTTTGCAGCAGCTTGTGACCGTATTCGGTTTCGATCGACTCGGGATGGAACTGCACCCCCTCGATGGCGAAATGGCGGTGGCGCACCCCCATGATCTCGCCGTCTTCGGTCTGCGCCGATACTTCCAGGCAAGCGGGCAGGGTGTCGCGGTCGATGGCCAGCGAGTGGTAGCGCACGACGGTATACGGACTGGGCAAGTCGGCGAACACGCCGCGGCCGTCATGGGTGATCGCGCTGGTCTTGCCGTGCATGATGTGCTTGGCACGCACGATCTGCCCGCCGAACGCCGCGCCGATGGCCTGGTGCCCCAGGCAAACCCCGAGGATCGGCAGCCGCCCGGCGAAATACTGCAGCACGGCCACCGAAATCCCGGCCTCTGCCGGCGAGCACGGCCCTGGCGAAATGACGATGCGCTCGGGGTGCAACGCGGCGATGTCCTGCACGCCGAGCTCGTCGTTGCGCACCGTGTGCACCTCCTGGCCGAGCTCGCCGAAGTACTGCACCAGGTTGTAGGTGAAGCTGTCGTAGTTGTCGATCATCAGCAGCATGATGGAACTCCGTGAGTATTGGGCGGGCGGCGGGCTCAGCCGTCGAGTCCTTCCTGCACCTGTTCGGCCGCGCGCAATACGGCGCGCGCCTTGACCTCTGTTTCCCGCCACTCCATCTCGGGCACGGAGTCGGC
>JBFXEK010000008.1:0-13815 GCA_050180155.1 Thiomonas sp.
CAGCCGTTGCGTCTGGCGTGACGGCAAACCGTATTGCAGCGAAGAGCATGCCCGCTTGGGGTCGTAGGCTGGCGCCGACCGCAGCCGACAGCGGCTTTGCGCGGTCGATGTTCGCGCCGGTGACCTCGCCTGCCGGCATGGTGTTCATTCCCTCGTCGCGGCTCGGCCGCGAGCGGCTGCGGACGTTTCGCGTGCTCGCCGCGGCGCGGCTGCTCATGGCCTGCATGCTGTTGGGCTGGCTGGTGCTGCTGCCGCTGTTGCAACTGCCTGTGCGCAGCGGTGCCGCTGCAGCAAGCGGGGTGGGGTTCTGGGTGGCGCTGGCGTATCTGGCACAGGCGGCGTGGAGTTTGTGGTGGAGCTTGCGCCATGCCGATGGCCTGGCGTGGCAGGTGCTGGTGGCCATCGCCGCCGATCTGCTGGCGTTCACCGCTCTGCAGTTCACCGCCGGTTATCCAGTGCGCGAGTTTTCGCTGATCTACGCCCTGCCGGTGCTCGCCGCGGGGATTTACGGCACCTTGTCGCTGACCTTGTTCGTCGCCGCGCTGGTGACGCTGATCCTGCTGGGCAATGCTGCATTGGCGCTGCTGGGCGTCGGCGCCGAGTCCGATCAGCGCCTGGTCAACGCCGCGATGGTCGGCATCGCCTACTTTGCCGTGGCCGTGCTGACCTGGCAGTTGTCGCGGCGCCTGGCGCGGCAGGAGGCGCGTGCCAGCGCCAGCGAGTCGATGGCGCGGCGACAAATGGCATTGAACCAGCGGGTGATCGAGGCGCAGCACGACGGCGTGATGGTGGTCGACCGGCAGATGGTGCTGGAGGCGCTCAACCCCGCGGCGCAGCAGTTGCTGGACTTGCCGTGGAGCGACGCAATGGCGGCGCGCTGGGCTGGCGGACGCAAGGCGCTGCGCGATCTGCCGGTGGCGAAGGTCGTGCGGCAGGAAATCGAGCGCATGGCCATCGGCGGCGAAAAAACGCTGCAGTCGCAAGTGCGCACCCCGGCCGGGCGCCGACTGCTGCTGCGCTTGACCACGCTGGAAGATCTGCCCGGCGGCGTCGGCTACCTCATCGTGCTGCAGGATTTGCGCGAAATCGACGCGCGCATCCAGCAGGAAAAACTCGCCGCGATGGGTCGTCTGGTGGCCAGCGTGGCGCACGAAATCCGCAACCCGCTGGGGGCGATTGCCCAGGCCAACCAACTGGCGGTCGAGTTCAGCGGCGATCCGGTGCAACTGCAGCGGCTTCACCACCTCATCGCACAAAACGTCGAGCGCATCAACCGCACGGTCGAGGACGTGCTCGAACTCGGCCGTGCCGCGCCGCGCGAGATGTCGTGGATGGTGGGCGCACCACTGCTGCGTGAACTGCACGCCGAATTCGACGCTGATGCGCCGGGTCGCGTCAGCCTGTTCATCCAGGACGATACGGCGCAGATCCGCTTCGACGCGCTGCATTTGCGCCGCGTGCTCGTCAACCTGTTGAGCAACGCGCGGCGCTACGCCAGCAACCAGCCGCAGGCGATCGAAATCCGCCAGCTCGGCATGCAACGGGTGCGTGAAATCCAGGTGGCCAACGACGGCCCGCTGATCGACCCCGAGTTGCGTGCGCAATTGTTCGAGCCGTTTCGCACCACCAGTACGCGTGGCGTCGGGCTGGGGCTGTATATTTCCCACGAACTATGTTTGCGCAACGGCGCGCGCCTGCTGTACCGCACCGAGCGGGAGGGCACGCCGCAGGCACGCGGGATTTTCGTCGTTCAGGTCGCAGTGGATTTCGAGGCATGAACCCAGGCGATGTGCGAATTCTGATCGTCGATGACGAGCCCGATCTGCGCGAGCTCTACGCCCTGAGCCTGCTGCACGAGGGCTGGCAGATCGACGTGGCGGAAAACGTCGCGCAGGCGCGTGAGCATCTGTCGCGCCAGCAATACGCGCTATTGCTCACCGATATGCGCCTTCCCGATGGCGAGGGCCTGGACTTGCTGCGCTGGCTCGAAGCCCGTCCCGAGCGGCGGGAAAAATCCATCGTCATCACTGCGTTCGGCAGCGCTGGCAACGCCGTGGCCGCGCTCAAGGCCGGCGCGTTCGACTACCTGAGCAAGCCGGTGGACCTGGCCGCGCTACGGCGCACGGTGCATGCCGCGCTGGCGGCGGCGCAGCCCGACGAGCAGGCGCCGGTCAGCGGCGCGCTGCAGCGCATGGTGGGCGAATCGGCGGTGATGCGCTCGCTCAAACAGACCCTGCAGCGGGTGGCGCGCAGCATGGCGCCGGTGTTGATCCAGGGCGAGTCGGGTACAGGAAAAGAGCTGGCGGCGCGCGCCGTGCACGAATGCAGCGCCCGCGCCGCCGGGCCGTTCGTGCCAGTCAATTGCAGCGCCATCCCGGAGCATCTGCTCGAAGCCGAGTTTTTCGGCTACCGCAAGGGCGCGTTCACCGGGGCGATGGCCGACCATCCCGGATTTTTCGCCGCAGCGCAGGGCGGAACGCTGTTTTTGGACGAAATCGGCGAGCTGCCGCTGGCGATGCAGGCCAAGCTGCTGCGCGCGGTGCAGGAGCGGCGGGTGCGCCCGGTGGGCGAGACGGCGGAAATCCCCGTCGATGTCCGCCTGGTCAGCGCCACGCATCGCGACCTCGAACAGATGGTGGCGCGCGGCCAGTTCCGACAAGATTTGTTCTATCGGCTCAACGTCATTGCCGTGACGCTGCCGCCGCTGCGCGAGCGGCTGGAGGACCTGCCGCTGCTGGCCGATGCGCTGCTGGCCAACATCCGCCGCGACAACGCCCGGCCCGGGCTGCGGCTGAGCGCGGCAGCGCTGGAGCATTTGGGCCAGTACCGGTTCTCCGGCAATGTGCGTGAACTGGACAATCTGCTGCACCGCGCCGCCGCGCTGGCCACGCACGATCTGTTGCAGCCGCAAGACCTGGTGCTGCCGGCCAACGGCCGCGCCGCTGGCGACGCGGCGCCGCCAATTGCCGCTGCGACCCCGCCGCGCGAGGTTCCTCCGCCCGCAGCCGCGCCGGCCCAGACAGCGGGGGCGGAGGAGCTGCCGCCGCTGCCGTCGGACCTCGCCGCGTATCTCGATCAGGTCGAGCGCGACATCCTCTGCGAAGCCCTGCGCCGCACGCGCTTCAACCGCACGGCGGCGGCGCAACTGCTCGGCCTGAACCTGCGGCAGATCCGCTACCGCATGGAGCGGCTGGACATTCGCGACCCGTCTGACCGCGCAGGGCAGGGCGGTTGAGTATGTCGCAGGACGCCGATCCGGGCTGGCTGCCGTTTGCCCGGCACGTGCCTTCGCCCAATTTCGACCCACGCCCGCCGGGAATGAGTATCGATCTGCTCGTGATCCACTGCATCGCGCTGCCGCCACGGCGGTACGGCGGCGACGCCATCGAGCGGCTGTTCTGCAACCGGCTCGACCCGCACGCACACCCGGCGTTTGCCGCGCTCGACGGTCTGCGTGTGTCGGCACACTTTGTCGTGCAGCGCGACGGCGTGCTCACGCAATATGTGTCGTGCGCGCAGCGCGCCTGGCATGCCGGGCAGTCGCAGTTTTTCGGCCGCACGCGGTGCAACGATTTCAGCATCGGCATCGAGCTCGAAGGCAGCGACGACACGGCGTTCGAAGACGCGCAGTACGACACCCTCATCGCCTTGGGCGCCGAGCTGCTGGCGCGCTACCCGCTGCGCGCCGTCGCCGGGCACAGCGACATCGCCCCGGGGCGCAAAACCGATCCGGGAACGGGGTTCGACTGGAAGCGGCTGAAAAACGGCTTGGCGCTGCCGGCGCGGGCGTTTCCGTTCCAGCGGTTCTGAACGTTGCCCAGGCGGGCAAACCGATCTGTCCACCGCGTGGCAGGTCGAGCGGGAAGCTTCTCCCATGGCGGTTTTTTTTCGCCGCCGACGGCCTGCGTCTGTGGATCACCCTGTGCATAAGTTGTGGGTGAGCTGTTGGTCTGTTCCACACTACGAATAGTGGTTGAAATTCGTTTCGACCCTAGATATAGTGTTTCGGCCGTTTGCAATGCAGTTGGCTGCAACGCGCCCGGAGTGCGGATGCGTTGCGCTTTGCCGAGGCTTTGCCCATCCGCGCGTTTTCACTGCGCCGCTGCCGTCCCGGCGATGTTTTGCGTCGACCGAGAACAGTGCGCGCCCCGTTCCAAGGAGTTTTCAGATGACATTGACCGCCGTTGCATCGTCCACCGCCGCGCAGCATCCGCCGCAACTCGAAGGGGCGCCGCAGCCTGCCCCGTTGGGTGATTTTTCCGATTACAAAATCATCCGCCGCAACGGCGCGGTCGCCAGTTTCGAACCGGGCAAGATCGCCGTGGCGATGACCAAGGCGTTTTTGGCGGTGCAGGGCGGGCAGGGTGCGGTGTCGGCGAGTATGCGCGAAACGGTCAACGCATTGACCGAGAACGTGGTGCGCGCCTTATTGCGCAGCCGCCCCAGCGGCGGCACCTTCCACATCGAAGACATTCAGGATCAGGTCGAACTGGCGCTGATGCGCAACGGCCAGCACGAGGTGGCGCGCGCCTATGTGTTGTACCGCGAGCGCCGCGCGCAGGAGCGCGCCAAACAAAAAGCCGCTGCCGAGCAGGTCGCGGCGCCGGTGTTGCACGTGGTCGATGGCGGTGTGCGCAAACCGCTCGATGAGGCGGCGCTGGTGCGGCTGGTCGAGTCTGCGTGCGCCGGGCTGTGCGCCGAAGTCAGCGCCGAGCCCATCGTCGACGAAACGCTGCGCAATCTGTACGACGGCGTGCCGCTGACCGAGGTATACAAAGCCGCGATCCTCGCGGCGCGCACGCTGATCGAGCGCGACCCGGATTACTCCAAGGTCACCGCGCGGCTGCTGCTGCACACCTTGCGGCGCGAAACCCTGGGCGAAGAGGTGGTGCAGGAGCAAATGGCGCAACGCTACGCCGAGTACTTCCCGCAGTGCATCAAGGAGGGCGTGGCGCTCGAATTGCTCGATGAGCGCCTGGCGCAGTTCGACCTGCAGCGCCTGGGCGCCGCGCTCAAGCCCGAACGCGATCTGCAGTTCGACTACCTCGGGCTGCAAACGCTGTACGACCGTTACTTCCTCGTCGACCGTACCGACACCGAGGTGAACAAGGACGGCCGCCGCATCGAGCTGCCGCAAGCGTTTTTCATGCGCGTGGCCATGGGCCTGGCGCTCAACGAAATCGACCGCGAGGCGCGCGCCATCGAGTTCTACGAACTGCTGTCCAGCTTCGACTTCATGAGCAGCACGCCCACGCTGTTCAACTCCGGCACGCGGCGCTCGCAGCTGTCGAGCTGCTACCTCACCACCGTGTCCGACGATCTGGACGGCATCTACGAGGCGATCAAGGAAAACGCCTTGCTGTCCAAGTTCGCCGGCGGGCTGGGCAACGACTGGACGCGGGTGCGCGCGCTGGGCAGCCACATCAAGGGCACCAACGGCAAGAGCCAGGGTGTGGTGCCGTTCCTCAAGGTGGTCAACGACACCGCAGTGGCCGTCAACCAGGGCGGCAAGCGCAAGGGCGCGGTGTGCGCCTACCTCGAAACCTGGCACCTGGACATCGAGGAGTTTCTGGAGCTGCGCAAAAACACCGGCGACGACCGCCGCCGCACCCACGACATGAACACCGCCAACTGGATTCCCGACCTGTTCATGAAGCGGGTGATGGAAGGCGGGCAGTGGACGCTGTTCTCGCCCAGCGACGTGCCCGATCTGCACGACAAATACGGCCGCGCCTTCGAGGAGGCCTACACCCGCTACGAGGAAAAAGCGCAGCGCGGCGAAATCAAGCTACACAAGGTGGTGCCGGCGGTGCAGCTGTGGCGCAAGATGCTGTCGATGCTGTTCGAAACCGGGCACCCCTGGATCACCTTCAAGGACGCGTGCAATGTGCGCAGCCCGCAGCAGCACGTCGGCGTGGTGCATTCGAGCAATCTGTGCACAGAAATCACCCTCAACACCAGCGAGACCGAAATCGCCGTGTGCAACCTCGGCTCGGTCAACCTCGCCGCGCATCTGAAGGACGGGCCGGACGGGCGCAAGGTCATCGACCACGACAAGCTGCGCCGCACCGTACGCACCGCGATGCGCATGCTCGACAACGTCATCGACATCAACTACTACGCCGTGGCCAAGGCGCGCAACGCCAACCTGCGGCACCGCCCAGTGGGGCTGGGCGTCATGGGCTTCCAGGACTGCCTGTATCAACTGCGTCTGCCTTACGGCTCGGCCGAGGCGGTGGAGTTCGCCGACCGATCGATGGAAGCGGTGTGCTATGAGGCGTACTGGGCGTCGAGCGAACTGGCGCGCGAACGCGGGCGCTACAGCAGCTACGCCGGTTCGCTGTGGGATCAGGGCATCCTGCCGCTCGACAGCCTGAAGCTGCTGGCCGAGCAGCGCGGCGGCCATGTCGACGCCGACACCTCCAGCACCCTGGACTGGGACGCGCTGCGCGCGCACATCGCGCAGCACGGCATGCGCAATTCCAACTGCGTGGCGATCGCGCCGACGGCGACCATTTCCAACATCGTCGGCGTCGACGCCAGCATCGAGCCGACCTTCCAGAACCTGTACGTCAAGTCCAACCTGTCGGGCGAGTTCACCGTCATCAACCAATACCTGGTGCGCGACCTCAAGGCGCGCGGGTTGTGGGACGCGGTGATGGTGGCCGACCTCAAATATTTCGACGGCAGCACGCAGCGCATCGACCGCATCCCGGCCGACCTCAAGGCGCTGTACGCCACGGCATTCGAAATCGATGCCAGGTGGATCATCGAGGCAGCAGCGCGCCGGCAGAAGTGGATCGACCAAGCACAGTCGCTCAACATCTACATCGCCAACGCTTCGGGCAAGCTGCTCGACGACACCTACAGACTCGCCTGGGTGCGCGGCCTCAAGACCACGTACTACCTGCGCACCATTGGTGCCACGCACGCCGAGAAGTCCACGGTCAAGACGGGACAGCTCAACGCCGTACCGCAAACCGTGACCGAGGCTTCAGCGGCGCAGGCCGTGGTGCAGTCGGGCGACATCCGCTTTTGTGGCATCGATAACCCGGAGTGCGAAGCCTGCCAATGAGCCGCAACCCAGCAGCGTTCGCATCTGCGATGTCGCAGCACAACACACGCACGCGCACATCGCGTCATTCATGTTGAGCGTTTGCGTTGAACACTTGATAATTCACGAAAGGTCATGACCATGTTGACTTGGGACGATCCACAACCGAACGCGGCAGCCAAGCCGCAAGCCGCTTGGGCGCCGCGCCTGCCGCAACAGCCCGCGCCGGTTTTGCCAACCGCTGCGGCGTTGTCGCCGCAAGGCCAAACCGCTGCCGATCCCGTCGACGATCCCTATAGCCAGCGCGCCATCTCGTCAGCGCGGGTGCGCGCCGAGGACAAGCGCATCATCAACTGCCGCGCCGATGTCAACCAGCTCGTGCCGTTCAAATACAAATGGGCATGGGACAAGTACCTCGCGTCGTGCGCCAACCACTGGATGCCGCAGGAAATCAATATGTCGCGCGACATCGCGATGTGGAAGGACCCCAACGGTCTGACCGATGACGAGCGGCTCATCGTCAAGCGCAACCTCGGCTTTTTCACCACCGCCGACTCGCTGGCGGCGAACAACATCGTGCTGGGCACGTATCGCCACATCACCAACCCCGAATGCCGGCAGTACCTGCTGCGCCAGGCGTTCGAGGAGGCGATCCACACCCATGCGTACCAGTACATCGTCGAGTCGATCGGGCTGGACGAAAGCGAGATCTTCAACTCCTACCACGAGATTGCGTCGATCCGCGACAAGGACGAGTTTCTCATTCCGTTCATCGACACCCTGACCAACCCGGCGTTCCGCACCTCGGCGTTTGGCGGCAGCGAACGCAACGACCAGGAACTGCTGCGCTCGATCATCGTCTTCGCCTGCCTGATGGAAGGGCTGTTCTTCTACGTCGGCTTCACCCAAATTCTGTCGATGGGACGGCAAAACAAAATGACGGGAGCGGCCGAGCAGTACCAATACATCCTGCGCGACGAGTCGATGCACACCAACTTCGGTATCGATCTAGTCAACCAGATCAAGCTGGAGAATCCGCACCTCTGGACGCCCGAGTTCAAGCGCGAGATCACCGGCCTGTTTCACCAGGCCGTCGATCTCGAATACCGCTACGCCGAAGACACCATGCCGCGCGGCGTGCTCGGGCTCAACGCCTCGATGTTCAAGGGCTATCTGCGCTTCATCGCCAACCGGCGGGCGGTGCAGATCGGCTTGGATCCCTTGTTCCCCAACGAGCAAAATCCCTTCCCCTGGATGAGCGAGATGATCGATCTGAAGAAAGAACGCAATTTCTTCGAAACCCGCGTCATCGAGTACCAGTCTGGTGGGGCGCTGTCGTGGGAATGAATCCATGGGGATCGACCGGTTGATCGTCCCGTTTGCCTTGCGAGTGCCACTCTGAGCGTGACCGCCGCCCGATCCGATTCGCTTCGCTGCCGACCGGCTGCCGCGCGCCGGGTGGTGGTGGCTCCACTTCGATTCGCTGCGTCCTGGCCGTGTCCGGCCGTACCGCGCGGGCGGCATTCTTTGATCCAAAGTTTCTGGCGCGCCTGTTTGCGCTGCGTGTGCGGCGTGTCCGTCAGCACAGTGGCGGCGCGCCTGTTTGCATTCCTTCCTGCAGCGGCGGCAACGCCGGAGGAAGCGAGTCCCCTGCACGGCTCAGCGCTGAGCTCATGGCAGGCGGTGCCGGCTGAACGCCGTGCCGATGTCCCGTACAGGAAACCGCCGGGAGGCGGGGCCGTGAGGTGCTCGGCCGCGATTTGGCGACCGGCTTCATTTCAAAAGACTTGATCAAGGAGAATCACCATGGCAACTGCAAAAAAAGCTGCACCGGCGAAAAAGGCCGCAGCTCCGGCGAAAAAAGCCGCAGCGGCGAAAAAGGCCGCAGCCCCCGTGAAGAAGGCCGCCGCGGCGAAGACAGCCGCGCCCGCGAAAAAGGCCGCGCCCGCGAAAAAGGCTGCTGCGACGAAGAAGGTGGTGGCGGCAAAGAAAGCGGCACCGGCGAAGAAGGCCGCGGCACCGGCGAAGAAGGCGGTCGCAGCGAAAAAAGCCGCGCCGGCGAAGAAGGCGACCCCGGCGAAGAAGGCTGCGCCAGCGAAAAAAGCCGCAGCACCGGCAAAGAAAGCCGCGGCACCGGTGAAGAAGGCCGTCACGGCGACGAAGAAGGCGGCGCCGGCGAAGAAGGCGGCGCCCGCTGCAGCGAAAAAAGCCCCGGCAGCACAAACCAAGCTGAATCCGCAGGCGCCCTGGCCGTTCCCGACCAGCAAGCCCTGAATGCGTGCGATGTGCACCCGGAGCAGGGGTCTTGCCCGGCGTGTACCTGGCGCAGCGCTGGCTGCAGCGTGCCGCAGCGGATGCGGCGGGCTGCAGCGGTGCACCGGCCCGGGTGGTCTGCCCGGGTTTTTTGTCGATCCGCCGTAAATGACTGCACCGATTCCTTACCCGTCCTGGTTGCATGACGACAAGGACGGCTGCGCGCTCGACGTCAGCGTCGTGCCCAACGCGCGGCGTACCGTGTTCGACGGCGAACACGGCGGCGCGTTGCGCGTGCGTCTGGGGGCGGTGGCCGTCGACGGCAAGGCCAACGCGGCGCTGACCGAGCATCTGGCGCAGTGCTGCGGCGTGCCGCGCCGTGCGGTGCAAATCAAGAGCGGCCACACCTCGCGGCGCAAGCGGGTGCACATCGACGCCCCGGCCGATGCGGTATGGTTGCGTCTTTCCGCCTGTTTGCAGGCTTCCAGCGCAGTCTGAACATGAGTATCAAATCCGATCTATGGATTCGCCGCATGGCGCAAAACGCGGCGATGATCGAGCCGTTCGAACCCGGCCAGGTGCGCGAGGTCGAGGGACGGCGCATCATCAGCTATGGCACGTCGAGCTACGGCTACGACATCCGCTGCGCCGACGAATTCAAGATTTTCACCAACATCAACAGCACCATCGTCGATCCGAAGAACTTCGACGAAAAGTCCTTCGTCGATTACCGCGGCGATGTGTGCATCATCCCGCCCAACAGCTTTGCGCTGGCGCGCACCGTCGAGTATTTCCGCATTCCGCGCAATGTGCTGACCATCTGCTTGGGCAAGAGCACGTATGCGCGCTGCGGCATCATCGTCAACGTCACGCCGTTCGAGCCGGAGTGGGAGGGCTACGTCACCCTGGAGTTTTCCAACACCACCCCGCTGCCGGCGAAGATCTACGCGGGCGAGGGCTGCGCGCAGGTGCTGTTTTTCGAAAGCGACGAGGTGTGCGAAGTCAGCTACAAGGACCGCGGCGGCAAATACCAGGGCCAGCAGGGGGTGACGCTGCCGCGCGCCTGAGAGGGCGCGGCAGGCTTCTGGCGCGGTCAGCCGGCGTCGAGCAGGCCGCGCCAGCGCACCACTTGCGCGCGCACCTGGTTGGGCGCGGTGCCGCCGAGGTGGTCGCGCGCGGCCAGCGAGCCGCGCAGCTGCAGCACGCCCAGCGCGTCGTCGCCGATCAGCGGGCACAGGCTCTGCAATTCCGCCAGCGGCAGCGCCTCCAGCCCGACGCCGCGGTCCACCGCCAAGCGCACCGCACGCGCGACGACCTCGTGCGCGTCGCGAAACGGCAGCCTTTTTTTCACCAGATAGTCGGCCAAGTCGGTCGCGGTGGCGTAGCCCTGCAGCGCGGCGCGTTGCATCGCCTCGGGCTTGACGCGGATGCCGCCGACCATGTCGGTGAACAGGCGCAGGGTGTCGAGCACGGTGTCGGCGGTGTCGAACAGTGGCTCCTTGTCTTCCTGGTTGTCTTTGTTGTAGGCCAGCGGCTGCGCTTTCATCAGCATCAGCAGCCCGGTCAGATGCCCGGCCACCCGCCCGGTCTTGCCGCGGGCCAGTTCGGGCACGTCCGGGTTTTTTTTCTGCGGCATGATGCTCGACCCGGTGCAGAAGCGGTCGGCCAGGTCGATGAAGCCGAACGCCGGGCTCATCCACAGCACCAGCTCCTCGCTCAGACGGCTCACATGCAGCATGATCAGCGCCGCGCAAGCGGTGAATTCGATGGCGAAGTCGCGGTCGCTGACCGCATCGAGCGAGTTCTGGCACACGCCGTCGAACCCCAGCAGTTGCGCCACGCGCAGGCGGTCGATCGGGAAGGTCGTACCGGCCAGGGCGGCGGCGCCCAGCGGCAGGCGGTTGACCCGCGTGCGCGCGTCGCGCAGCCGTTCGGCGTCGCGGCCGAACATTTCCACATACGCCAGCAAGTGATGGCCGAAGCTCACCGGCTGCGCCACCTGCAGATGGGTGAAGCCGGGCATCACGGTGTCGGCGTGCTGCGCGGCCAGTTCGACCAGCGCGCGCTGCAGTGCGCGCAGTTGCGCGGTGATCTGGTCGATGACCTCGCGCAGCCACAGCCGGATGTCGGTGGCGACCTGGTCGTTGCGGCTGCGCCCGGTGTGCAGCCGCTTGCCGGCGTCGCCGACGAGCTGCACCAGCCGCGCTTCGATGTTGAGGTGCACGTCTTCGAGTTCGAGCTTCCACTCGAAGCGGCCGCCGGTGATTTCCTCGCGGATCTGCGCCATGCCGCGCTCGATCGCGGCCAGGTCGTCGCCGCCGATGATGCCCTGCTCGGCGAGCATGGTCGCGTGCGCCAGCGAGCCTTGGATGTCGAACAGCGCCAGCCGCTGGTCGAAGCCGACCGAGGCGGTGTAGCGTTGCACCAGCGCGCTGACGGGCTCGGAAAAACGGGCGCTCCAGGCGTCCTTCTTGTGGTCGAATTGGTCGTGCATGAAACGGCCTTGCAGAGGGCGTGAAAGCCCGGGAAAGAGAAGCAGTGATTTTAGAAGGGGGAGCAGGCGCGGCCTGCGGTGAGAACGACGATGGCCCACACGCCGACGCAAGCTGATACCGCTGTCGTGCGCTTGGACATTTGCGGCGCAGGCAGCCTGGTGCGCGCCGTCGTGCTGCTCAACGCCTTGCTGCTGGTGCTGTTGCTGTTGCGCCTGCCTGCGGCCGACGGTCACGTGCCGATGCTCTTGCTGCTGTCGTGGGCCGAGCCCGCGGTGTTGCTCTGGTTGGCGGTGATGTGCCTGACGCAACGGCTGTGGCGGCTGCGCGGCACGGCAGTCGTGCTCGGCGTGGCCGCAATGCTGGGCGCGTTGTCGGCGCTGGGGCTGAACCTGATGGTGCAACCGCTGTACGCGGCGCTGGCGCCGCAGCATGTCGCGTCGCCGTGGCAGGCGGCGTTGGTGGCGGCCTTGCTCGCCGTGGTGTTCGTGCATTACCTGCAGTTGCGCGCGCGCGCGTTCACGCCGATGGACATGCAGGCGCGGCTGAGCGAACTGCAGTCGCGCATCCGCCCGCATTTTTTGTACAACACGCTCAACGCCGCCAGTGCGCTGGTGCGCGAGCAGCCCGAGCGGGCAGAAAGCCTGCTCGATGACCTGGCCGAATTGTTCCGTGCCAGCGTGGGCAAGCCTGGCACGCTGGTCAGCCTGGAGCAGGAGATCGACCTGGCGCGGCGCTACCTCGACATCGAATCGGTACGCTTCGGCGCGCGCATGCGGGTGCGCTGGCAGATCGACGATAGCCTGCTGCAGATACGCCTGCCCGCGCTCACGCTACAGCCGTTGGTGGAAAACGCGGTGCGCCACGGCGTGGAGCGCAGCAGCCAGCCGGTGCAGATCGACATCGAGGTCGGCAGGCGGCTAGGGCAGATCGAAGTCACCGTGCGCAACGACTTGCCCGCGCTCAACGACACCCCGGCGCCACGGCGCAACGGCACTGGCACGGCGTTGCGTAACATCCGGCAACGCCTGCATCTGATGTACGACATCGCCGCCGAAGTCGATCAGGGGGAGGTGATGGAAAACGGCCGAGCGCGCTGGCGCGCACGACTACGCTTACCGCTATGAACGTGCTGCTGATCGACGATGAGCCGCTGGCGCGCTCGCGGCTGCGCCGCCTGCTGGCCGAACTGCCGGAAACCGCGCAGGCCACGGTCGACGAGGCCGGTGACGCCGCCGAAGCCTGGACGCTGCTGCGTGCGCAGCGCTTCGACGTGTTGCTGCTCGACATCCAGATGCCCGGGCAAAGCGGCATGGAGCTGGCGCGCCGCCTGGCCGCCGACCCGGGAATGCCACACCCGGCGATCGTGTTCGTCACTGCGCACGAGGAACACGCGCTCGACGCCTTCGGCGTCGCCGCCGTGGACTACCTGACCAAACCCGTGCGCCGTGAACGGCTGGCGCAAGCCATGGGCAAGGCGGCGTTGTGGCTACGCGCGCAAGGCGCCGCCGACCCGCCCAGAGAGGTGCAGACGGTGTACCTCACGGTCTACGACCGCGGCGCGCTCAAGCGCATCGCACTCGGCGACATCCTCTACTGCCGCGCCGAAGCCAAGTACACCAGTTTGCACACCGCGCAGCAGCAGTATCTGACCGATACGCCGCTGATCGACCTGGAGCAAACCTACCCCGATTACTTCATGCGCGTTCACCGCAGCGTGCTGGTGGCGGCAGACGCGATCCGTGCGCTCGAACGCCCTGCCGGTGCGCCTGCTGCGGCCGACGGTGGCGACGCCGAAAACGGCGACAACGCCACCTGGACGCTGCACCTGCGCGGCGTGGCCGACACGCTGCCTGTCAGTCGCCGCCGCGTCGCCGCGGTGCAAAACTGGCTGCGGCAGCATTCAGCGCAGCGATAGCGCCACGGCGCCGAGCGCCAGGCAGTACACGCCGAATGGACGCAGGGCCTTGAATTCGTGCGCGCTGAACCAGCGCATCAAAAACCAGGTGGACAGCC
>JBFXEK010000009.1:0-12479 GCA_050180155.1 Thiomonas sp.
CGTCGATCACGCGGTGAAACACGGTGCCGTCGAAATGGCCCGAGCGCACATAGGCCAGGAAGTTTTCGCTCGACTTGGGGGCGTGCTCGGTATCGAGTTCGATGCGGATGTTGCCGTGGTTGGTTTGCAGTTCGACCATGATGGGCTTTCAGTTGAGGAGTTTGGCGTTGTCGATGACGATGGGTTTGACCGGCACGTCCTGGTAGGGGCCGACGCTCTTGGTGGGCACGGCGACGATTTTGTCGATTACGTCCATGCCGGAGACGACTTTGCCGAAAACGGCGTAACCATGGCCGTCAGGCTGCGGGTAGTCCAAGCTGGGGTTGTCGACGACGTTGATGAAAAACTGCGAAGTGGCCGAATTCGGGTCGGCGGTGCGCGCCATGGCGATGGTACCGCGCAGATTGCGCAGCCCGTTTTGGCTTTCCAGCGCAATCGGCGGCCGCGTGGGTTTTTGCTGCATGTCGGCGGTGAAGCCGCCGCCCTGCACCATGAAACCCGGAATCACGCGGTGGAAAATCGTGCCTTTGTAGAAGCCGCTCTTGACGTAATCGAGGAAGTTGGCCACGGTCTTGGGCGCGCGCGCCGGGTCGAGCTGGACGACGAAATCGCCCATGCTGGTGACGAATTCGACGCGAGGTTGGGCCGCAGGGGTTTGCGCGGCCTGCGCCGTGGGCAGCGCGGCGCAGGCGAACAGGCCCAGCGCGGCCAGCACGGCTGTGGCGCGCCGGCGCAGGGCGGCAAAAGCTCCGACCCAGTGCGGCTGGCGGCGAACATGCAAAGTGATGTCGGTCATGAGACGCTTCCTTGGAAAATGAGCTGCCATTGGCGGCTGCGCTGCGCCCAATATTGGCGGTAGAGCGCGGCGTAGCCCGTGGCGTTGGCGGCACTGTACTGCACCACGATCTGCCCCGGGTATTGCAAGATGCTCAGGCTGGCTGGGATGGGGGAGGCCGCAGGCGGCACGGCTGCCGGCGCTGCCGCCGATGCCGCAGCGGGCGGATCTTGCGGCCGCAGGCCCAGCGATGCGGCCCGCACGATCTCCGGTTGCAATTGGGCGATGAGCAGCTGGCGCTGCGCCGCCCACTGCGCCGGGCTCAGCCAGCGTACTTGACGGGTGATGACCACCGGCGTGGCCCCGGCAGGCGTTTGCGCCATCAGGCTGCGCACATCCGGGTTGGACAGCACGACGCAACCGTCGGACGCGCGCGGCACCCGGGCATAGCTGCCGGGTGGCGTGCCGTGCAGCCAGACGCCAAAACCGGTGTAGCCCTGCAATTTGTCCCATTCGTTGGGGTAGTTGAGCGTCAGCGCCCCGGCGCCGTACAGCGGCTTGAGGTTGGCCGGGTCGATTTTTCGCGTGATGAAGTAGATGCCCAGTGGCGTCTTCAGGTCGCCGGCGCGCGTTTTGCCATCGCCCTGCCGCCCCTGGCTGAAGTAATAGCTGGCGCGCAGCACGGGCTGGCCGTCGCGCTGGTCGAACACGTACACGCGCGAACGCGAGGTTTCGATCACCAGTGCCCGCTTCACGTCGGCGCCGAGAGCGACGAGATTGGCCGCGATGGCCCCAGCCGGTGGCGGATTGGTGTAGGCCGACAGCCGCACCAGCGCTTCGGCGCGCAGTTCGTCCAGGCGGGTGCGCGTGGCCGGCGGCAGGGTTGCGGCCAGATCGGCAGGCAAGGCGGCAAAGCCGACACCGTGGCCGCTGCTGGCCTGCAGCACATCGGCCAGCGCCAATTGCGCCAGGGCGAAGTGCGGATGCTCGTGCACCAATCGCTCGGCCTGCTCACGCGCGGCGGCAAGGTGGCCGGCAGCGACTTCGGCGTAGACGTGCAGCAGACGGCGTTCGGTGGCGTCTTCCCCGGTGGGGACGGACAGGCGGGCGGTGAGTTTGAGCAGGGTGTGCGCCGTCACTGCGACAGGTGCCCGAGGCTCAACACCATGCTCGGCAGCGGGCAAGGCGTGCAGCGGTCGCGCAGCGGACGGCAGGGCGTGATAATCGGTTGCCGCCCGCGCGGCAAACACCAGCGGCACACCCAGCAGCGCCCACGGCAGCAGCTTGCGCAGCGCGGTCTGACGGCGGGGCGGGAAGCGGTTCACGGCAGCAGTGCAGGCGGTGCAGACGAAAGGGCAACGGCCTTGAGCGCAGGGCAGGGGCGTCAGCCGACGATTTCACGCACGATCAGCCATTTGCCGTTTTCGCGCCGAAATTGCAGCGTTTTCGGCCCGTCGAAATCCAGCGGCCCGGACATGTAGTGCTGGCGGAAGCGCGCGGTGGCCTTGTCGCCGTCGATCTGCACGCGCAGGGCATGGACCTTGACGGTGATTTTGGCCTTGTCGCTGATGCGCGCGCGGCGCTGCTCCTTCCAAGCTGCCAGGCTCAAACCTTTTTCCGGCTTGAAATCGGGGGCGTAGGCGGCGAAGTAGGCGGGCAGGTTTTTGCTCTGCCAGGCCTCGGCCCAGCGCTGCACGGCGTGTTCCACTGCGGTCTGCTCGGTCGTGGTGCCGGGGGTGGTTTGCTGCGCGCTGGCCGTCGCAGCGGCTGCCGGCGCATTGGCGGCTGCTGTCGCCGGGTTTTGCGCCGCGGCCTGCGGCTTGGTCTGGGCTGCCGGTTTGGCCGGGGTGGGCTGCGCTGCGGGTGCAGGCTTGGGCTCTTTGTCAGGCTGCGCGGCGGAGACTTTCAGCGGCGCAGACCCCGGTGTTTTGCCCTGTTCGAACAGCTCGCGGATGAGGTTGAGCTTGATTTTGGCGCTGGCGTTTTCCTCCGGGGCGAGCTGCAGCGCTTTTTGGTAGGCCTGGCTGGCGAGTTTGGCGTAGATGTCGCCGAGGTTGGCTTGCGCCGTGGCGTAGCTCGGGTTGGTGCGGATGGCCATCTCCAGCGCGGCGCGCGCTTTGTCGTACTGGCCTTGTTGCGCGTAGAGCACCGCGAGGTTGTTGTACGGCTCGGGCAGCTCGGGGTACTGCTCGGTCAGCGACTGAAAGATCTGAATGGCCTGCGCGTCTTTTTTCTGCTCGGTGAGGATCACCCCTTTGAGAAACTGGTATTGCGGGTCCTTGGGGTTTTGCGCCAGTAGCGCGTCCACTTGTTGCAGCGCGGTCTGCAGATTGCCTTTTTGCAGGTTTTGGCTGACGCTGGCGGCATCTGCCGCCCACACCGCCGGAGTACTCAAGGCGAAGGCGAGCAGCGTGGCAAGAAGGCGATGGCGCATGGTGGTGGCAGGCGTGAGAAGGTGGTCGAAAGTCGGCAAAACGGGCTGCGGCCGATCTGCAGCGTATCAAGCATGGGCGCGACGGCTTGTGCTAAGTTTTTGATTTTATCCGGGGCCAAGCCGTATCGGCGCGTCGTCCAAGCCCCCGCCCGACTCCATGACAGCGTTGCATCTACACAATACCCTCACGCGCTCGAAAGACCGTTTCACCCCGATCGAACCCGGCCATGTGCGCATGTACGTCTGCGGCATGACGGTGTACGACTACTGCCATCTCGGCCACGCGCGGGTGATGGTGGCGTTCGACGTGCTGCAGCGCTGGCTCAAGGCGCTGGGCCTGCGCGTGACCTACGTGCGCAACATCACCGACATCGACGACAAAATCATCCGCCGTGCGCAGCAAAACGGCGAAACCATCCGCGCGCTGACCGACCGTTTCATCGCCGCCATGCACGAGGATGCCGACGCCCTCGGCGTGGAGCGGCCCACCCACGAGCCGCGCGCCACCGACTATGTGCCGCAGATGCTCGATTTGATCGGCAAGCTCAAGGCGCGCGGCCTGGCGTACCGCGACAGCGCGGGCGACGTGAATTTTCACGTGCGCGCCTTTCCCGGCTACGGCAAGCTCTCAGGCAAATCGCTCGACGAACTGCGCGCGGGCGAGCGGGTGGAAGTCGACGCCGCCAAGCAAGACCCGCTCGACTTCGTCTTGTGGAAGGCGGCCAAGCCTACCGAGCCCGACGAGGTGAAGTGGCCCTCGCCGGATGGGCCGGGACGGCCGGGCTGGCACATCGAATGCTCGGCGATGAGCTGTGCGCTGCTGGGCGAAACCTTCGACATTCACGGCGGCGGCGCCGATCTGCAGTTCCCGCATCACGAAAATGAAATCGCGCAAAGCGAAGGCGCGCACGGCAAGCCGATGGCGAATTTCTGGGTGCACAACGGCTTTGTGCGTGTCGATGGCGAAAAAATGTCCAAATCGCTGGGCAATTTTTTCACCATCCGCGACATCCTGCAGCACATCGACGCCGAAAGCGTGCGTTTTTTCATTTTGCGTGCGCACTACCGCAGCCCGCTGAATTACAGCGCCGACCATCTGCAGGACGCGCGTGCCGCGCTCACCCGGCTGTACACCGCGCTCGATCCGTTCGGCGACCTGCCGCCGCGGCTGGATTGGGACGAGACGCATGCCCGCGCCTTCGCCGCGGCGATGAACGACGATCTGGGTACGCCCGAGGCGGTGGCGGTGTTGTTCGAACTGGCCAGCGCGGTCAACAAAACCGGCGACGCCGCATTGGCCGCGCAGCTCAAAGGGCTGGGCGGTGTGCTCGGGCTGCTGCAGCAGCCGCCGCGGGCGTTTTTGCAGCGCCGTGCCGCGGCGGTGGACGCGACGTGGATCGAGCAGCAAGTCCAGGCGCGTGCCGCGGCCAAGCAGGCGCGCGACTTCGCCGAGGCCGACCGCATCCGTGCCGCGCTCGCGGCGCAGGGCATCGTGCTCGAAGACAAGCCCGGCGGAATCACGGTGTGGAGGTCGGCATGAAAGCACGCGGGGGAGCATGGGCAGACACCGTCGTTGCGGCCAAGCCGCTGCCCCAGCTCGATTGGGACAAGGCCTGCGCGCACCTGCAGCGTACCGACCGGGTGATGCGCAAACTCATCGCCGCGCACGCCGGAGCGCGGCTGCAAAGCCGTGGTGATCCATTCCAAACGCTGGCGCGCTCGATCATCGGCCAGCAGATTTCGGTCAAGGCGGCGCAGGCGGTATGGGATCGGCTGTGCGCCGCGGTGCCGCAGGTCGCGCCGCACCACGTGCTCGATCTAGGCGAGGAGGCGTTGCGCGCCTGCGGGTTGTCGGCGCGCAAGGTGACTTACATTCGCGACTTGGCGGACAAGTTCCACACCGGGCAGGTGCATCCGGCGCAATGGCAGCACATGGCTGACGATACCGTTGCCGCCGAGCTGCTGAGCATCCGCGGCATCGGCCGCTGGACCGCCGATATGTTTTTGATTTTTCACCTCATGCGCCCTGACGTGCTGCCGCTGGGCGACCTGGGGCTGATCCGCGGCGTGAGCCAAACCTACTTCGCCGGCGAGCCGGTGACGCAGAGCGACGTGCGCGAGGTCGCCGCCGCCTGGGCGCCGTGGCGCTCGGTGGGGACTTGGTATATTTGGCGCAGCCTGGACCCGATCGCGGTCGAGTACTGACGCAGAGTCGGGGCCACTGCCTGCTGCCGGCGGGCTGGCCGCGCAGACCGGGATTTTCTCAAGAGGCCAAGATGAGCAAAAAAGTCTTTCTCGATTTCGAGCAGCCCGTTGCCGAACTGGAGAACAAAATCGACGAACTGCGCTACGTGCAGGATGAATCGGCGGTGGATATTTCCGAAGAAATCGCCCGGTTGCAGAAAAAAAGCCTGCAGCTCACCAAAGATCTCTACGCCAAGCTCACGCCCTGGCAGACCACGCAAATCGCTCGTCATCCGCTGCGTCCGTACACGCTGGATTACGCCAGCATGATCTTCACCGATTTTCACGAACTGCACGGCGACCGGGCGTTCGCCGACGACCAGTCGATCGTCGGCGGGCTGGCCCGGCTGGGCGGGCAGGCGTGCATGATCATCGGCCACCAGAAAGGCCGCGACACCAAGGAACGCGCGTTGCGCAACTTCGGCATGCCCAAGCCCGAGGGCTACCGAAAGGCGCTGCGGCTGATGAAGCTGGCAGAGAAATTCCGCCTGCCGATCTTCACCTTCGTCGACACGCCGGGAGCGTACCCCGGCATCGATGCCGAGGAGCGCAGCCAGAGCGAGGCCATCGGCCGCAACATTTACGAAATGGCACAGCTGCAAGTGCCGATCATCTCCACCATCATCGGCGAAGGCGGCTCGGGTGGGGCGTTGGCGATTGCCGTGTGCGACCAACTGCTGATGCTGCAATATGCCATCTATTCGGTGATCTCGCCCGAGGGTTGCGCGTCGATTTTGTGGAAAAGCGCAGAAAAAGCGCCTGAGGCTGCCGAGGCGTTGGGGCTGACGGCGCACCGTCTCAAGGCGTTGGGGCTGGTGGACAAGATCGTCAACGAGCCCGTGGGGGGAGCGCACCGCGATCCGGCGGCGATGGCCGCGTCGCTCAAACGCGCGTTGAGCGAGTCGCTGCGGCACTTCCAGCAAACCAAACCGGCCGATCTGGTACAGCAACGGCTCGATCGCTTGCAATCGTTTGGCAAGTTCGAAGACACCAAATCCGCCGCCCGGCGTTGAGCAGGCAGTGCCGCTGCGCGCGGCGTCTGCCGGCCCAGCACATGCTGCGCTGCAGCGGTTCATCGCGCAGCACGCTGACATCGCGCAGGCCGCGCGTGTCGGTGTGGCGTTCAGCGGCGGCGCGGATTCCACCGCGCTGCTGCTGGCGGCGTTGTCAGCATGGGGCGCGCAGCGGGTTTGCGCGCTGCACGTCAATCATGGTCTGCAGCCTGCGGCGGCGGAGTTTTCCCGCCATGTCCAGGCGTTTTGCGCGCGGCAGGGCGTGGCGTGTGCGCAGGCGGACGTGCAGCTCGCAGTGCAACGCGGCCAGAGCGTGGAAGAGCAGGCGCGGCTGGCGCGGTACGCCGCATTGGCCGATCTGGCGCGGCAGCAGCGCTGCACCGTGGTCTTGCTCGCTCAACACGGCGACGACCAGGTGGAATCGCTGTTGCTGGCGCTGTTGCGCGGCGCCGGGCCGCGCGGACTGGCGGCGATGCCCGACTGCCTGCAGCGGCATGACATGCTTTTTGCGCGGCCGCTGCTCGCTTGCAGCGCGGCCGAACTGCGTGCCTGGCTGCAGCAGCAGGGTGTGGAGTACTTGCACGATCCGATGAACACCGACCCGGCGTATCGTCGCAGCCGCATCCGCGCCGAGCTGCTGCCGGTGATCGCGCGGCTGGAGCCAGGATACCGGCAGACCTTGCAGCGCAGCGCGGCGCTGTGCGCCACCGCCGACCGGCTGATCCAGCATCTGGCAGCAGACGATCTGCGCCGCTGCATCACGCCGCAAGGGCTCGATTTGGCTGCCTTGCGTCAGCTCGACCCGGCGCGCCGCTGCGAAGCCCTGCGGCTGTGGCTGCGGCAGCGCGGCCAGCGCTTGGACCGGGCGCGCACCGAGGAGCTCGCACGGCAAATCGGGCACACCGCGCGCGGTGCGCACCGCCTGACGCTGCGCCTGCCGCATGGCGAGGTGCGGCGTGAAGGGGGCTTGTTGCGATTCGTCCCATGCCGCGCCGGCAACCGGGGCGAATAGAATGGCCTTTTTTGCGCGGAGCAGCCCGCAGTGCGCTGCGGTGCCACAACAGCGGCGGCTTCGCCCCATTCCAACCCTTTTGTCATGGCACTCATCGTCCAGAAGTACGGCGGAACCTCGGTGGGGTCTGCCGAACGGATCAAGAACGTCGCCCGTCGCGTGGCCAAATGGCACGAAGCCGGGCATCAGGTCGTGGTCGTGGTTTCGGCCATGTCGGGCGAAACCAACCGCCTCATCGCACTGGCGAAGGAGATTCAGCCGCAGCCCGACCCGCGCGAACTCGACGTCGTCGCCTCCACCGGCGAGCAGGTGACCATCGGCCTGCTGTCCATGGCGCTGCAGACACTCGGCCACAAAGCGCGCAGCTACACCGGCGCGCAAGTCGCGGTGCATACCGACAGCGCCTTCACCAAGGCGCGCATCGAATCGATCGACGCCGATCGGCTCAAAGCCGATCTGGCCACCGGGATCATTCCGGTGGTTGCCGGCTTTCAGGGCATCGACGCCAAGGGCAATATCACCACCCTGGGCCGCGGCGGCTCCGATACCTCGGGCGTGGCGCTGGCTGCAGCGCTGAAGGCCGACGAATGCCAGATTTACACCGACGTCGACGGCGTGTACACCACCGACCCGCGTATCGTGCCCGAAGCGCGGCGGCTGGACACCATCACCTTCGAGGAAATGCTGGAAATGGCCAGCCTGGGCTCCAAGGTGCTGCAGATTCGCTCGGTGGAATTCGCCGGCAAGTACCGGGTGCGGCTGCGCGTGCTCTCCAGCCTGACGCCGTGGGATCTGCCGCTGGAGCAAGAGTCGCGCAGCGGCACGCTCATCACTTTCGAGGAAGACGAAAACATGGAACAAGCCGTGGTGTCGGGCATCGCCTTTGCCCGCGACGAAGCCAAGATCATCGTGGTCGGCGTGCCCGACCGCCCGGGCATCGCCTACCAGATCCTCAGCGCCGTGGGCGACGCCAACATCGAAGTCGACATGATTCTGCAGAACCAGAGCGTGGCGGGCTTCACCGATTTCACCTTCACCGTCAGCCGCAGCGACTACCCCAGGGCACTGGACATTCTCAAATCGACCGTCCAACAGCACATCGGCGCCAAGGAAATCCTCGGCGACCCCAAGGTGTGCAAAGTGTCGATCGTCGGCGTCGGTATGCGCTCGCACGCTGGGGTGGCCAGCAAGATGTTCCGCACCCTATCAGAGGAAGGCATCAACATCCAGATGATCTCGACCTCGGAAATCAAGGTCTCGGTGGTGATCGACGAAAAGTACATGGAACTGGCCGTGCGTGCGCTGCACAAGGCATTCGATCTGGAGCAGGCCGCGTAAGCGCGGCAAAGCCGATATGCAAGGCCAGTGCGCAGCCAGCCCTAGCGCCGACTGGCTCGACCGTGTAATAATGCACTGCTTTGCTGCTTGCAAAGCGCCAAGCAAGCTCGCCGGAGACGTGACCGAGAGGCCGAAGGTGCTCCCCTGCTAAGGGAGTATGCGGTGTAGAGCCGCATCGAGGGTTCGAATCCCTCCGTCTCCGCCAGACATGAAGCCTAAGTGATTGATTCACTTAGGCTTTTTTCTTTTCTGGACTGGCGTGTCATCAAAAATGTCATCAAACCCGCATAGCGACACGCATCGTTGCAAGGGTGCAACACGCGCGGCTTGACGCGCCGCCAAAAGAGGAGTAGGCTGAAGCCCGGCATTAGACAGATGCTTCAGCCAAGATGATGCGACACAGCCACGGTGACATACGGCAAGCCGCACGCGACGCCCACGCAGCCCAACGCGCGCGCGTCTGGGCGGCGGCTGCGCTGGCGCTCGTGGTTGGGCTTTTTTTGATCTTTGATCACTGCTCGCATTTCTCGCCCTCAACGCCAGCCTTCGCAGCTTCTGCCGTCGCTCTTGCGCTGGCGGTGAGGCATGCGGCATCCCTCGTGGACCAGGCCCACCGGGGACGAATTCAGAGCCTGTCCGGGGAGAGGGCAAAGCTCAGCAAGGAACTCGAGGCATCGGCTGAACGGACCGCCGGGGCTCTCGCGCTTGCGGCAGCCCGCGTCCATGCCGCGCGCCGCCGCGAGCCGCCGCCGCCGGTGGCGGTGCGTGCGCGGCAAATCGCTTCTTTGAATTTGACCCCCCGCCTGCTGGCGCAACGCCCGCAGGCTGCCCGCGCCGTACGCGCGGGCTGACAACGCCGGCCCGCTTCCCGCGCGGGCGCGCCCACTGACGATGGGCCGGTTCTCCACCGAGAACCGGAATGCTTAATCTTCTTGACACTAATCCTCGCGGCGCAATCGCGCCCACGGCGGCCCCGCAGGGCCTTGCCACCGCCTCCCAGGCGGCAGCCTATCTGGCCGTCTCGCGCACCACCCTCTGGCGCCTTGGGCGCCAGGGCGTCCTCCATCCCGTGAGGCTGGGCCGCACGGTCCGCTACCGCTGGGCTGACCTACGCCGCACGGCAGGGCTGGAAGGGGGTGCAGCATGACCCCCGCTCTGATGGCCGCCCTTCCACCACGCGCCGCCCTGGCCCTCGCACTGGCGCGCCTGCGCGACCCCTGCGTGGACGAGGCCTGCGCCTGGCTGGTCGCCCACGACCACCCAGAAGACACCATCGAGCGCCTGGCACGACGCATGCGGGCCACCGCCCGCCGTGACCGCCGCGCCGGCGGGGCACACGGCCCGGCTTGGTTCGCCTCGCCGGCGGAAGGGTGTGACGCCCTTGCACAGCAGGGAGGGGAAGACCCCGCCGCCTTGATAGAGGGCTGCGAGGAAGCGCAGGAGCAGATGCAGCAAGCAGGCATCGTGCTGCACGACCCAGAGCTCGCATCCGACACCGCCGCGCTGGCACAGGCATACGGGCGCACACGCCGGCGCATGCAGCAAGTGCAGGCCGCGCGGGCTGCCGCAGAGGCCGCCGGGCAAGCCGAGCTTTTCGCGTGAGGAGGTGAGCATGAGCATCGATCTTCTCATCTCGCGCTTGCAAAAGCCACGCAAAGCGCCCGCGCGCAGCAGCAGCGGCATAACGCGCGCATACCGCTCACATTGTCCGCTATGCGGGGGGCACGGTTTACCGCTGAGCATCGCTGAAACTAGCGACGGGCGCATTTTGCTGCACTGTTTCGGCGGATGCGCCACAGAAAATATTTTGTCATCGGTCGGGCTGACATGGGACGACGTATTGCCGCCGCGGCCCGCTGCGCACCACGCCGCAGGCAATGCCGGTCCGACGGAATGGGGCGCGCTGTTTTGCGCGCTGGATGCCCTGCAGCAAGCGCATTGCGCTTTGCTCGCAGCGTGCACGACTGCCGAAATCAACACTGCAGCGGCACTGACTGCGCTGCTCGATGCAGGCGCAGCAATGCAGCACGTGCGCGATATGGCGCGCCGCGCCATGCGCGACATGCGCGAGGGAGGGCAAGCATGAGCCACACGACCACCCAAGCCGCTGCCCCCGCTGCGGCTACTCCCGTTGTGCTGGATGGCGAGTTGACGGACGTGTCCAACGCTTCGCGTTTTGCGAAGCGTTTTGCTGGGCAGCTACTTTACGTCCCGGCGCGCGGTCAATGGATGCAATTCTCCGACCACGCATGGCGTCCCGATATGCTCGGGCAGGTCACGCAGCGCGCGATCGAAGTGACACAAGACATGATGCTCGAAGCCGCGCAGTTGAGCATCGAAGCCGCGCGGGCGCGCGACAAAGCCGAGCGCGCAGCGCTGGCCGCGGAGGCTGAGGCATTGCTCGGACATGCTCGCAAAAGCCAGCAAAAGTCCCGACTTGATGCGATGGTCGCGATTGCGGCCACCGATCCACGCATCGCGGTCGAGCAAGCAAGGCTCGATGCTGACGATCTGCTGCTCGGTGTGCAGAACGGCGTTCTGCAGTTAGGCGATGCGACCATTTTCAGAGTCGGGCGACCGGAAGACCTCATCACCCGACAGGCTGGCACAGACTGGCTCGGCGGCGATGCCGATGTGCGATGCTCGCAATGGGAGCGTTTCCTCGAGCAAGTCCAGCCCGACCCGGACGTGCGCTGGTGGCTGCAGAAATTCGTGGGTTACTGCCTTACAGGCAAGACCTCCGAACAGTTGTTTGTCGTCATGCACGGAACTGGCGCAAATGGCAAGTCTGTAATGATCGAGATCATCAAGCGCTTGCTCGGAAGCTACGCGCAGACCGTCCAGTTCTCGACCTTCACCGAACGCGATCCGAATGCCATCCGTAACGACCTTGCCAGCCTGGATAAGTCTAGGCTAGTGGTTGCTAGCGAGGGGCCCGAAGGCGCGAGGCTCGACGAGGGCATCGTCAAACAGGTCACCGGCGAGGACGCCATCACCGCGCGGTTCCTGCACCGGGAGTTTTTCACTTACACACCGCGGTTCAAAGTCGTGTTGGTCAGCAACCACAAGCCCGTCATTTCCGGCACGGATAACGGCATATGGCGGCGGGTTGTCCTCGTGCCCTTTCCGGTCACCATCCCACGGGATCAGCAGGACAAACATCTGCTCGACAAGCTGACCGCCGAATTGCCCGGCATCCTGGCTTGGGCAGTTGCAGGGTTCCATGCCTGGCGCGAGCAGGGGTTGGGCGAGCTACCAAAGGCATTGGCGCTCGCCAATGCCGAATACCGGCGAGACAGCGACGTGCTGGGGTTCTGGCTCGAAGACAACTGCACCATCGACCTTTCGCCCGGCTCTGTCTTGTTCACCCCGAGCGCCAAGCTCTACGAGAACTACTACAAGTGGACGATCGACGCGGGACACCGGGCCGTCAGCAGCACCACCCTTGGTAACAAGCTGCGCGAGCGGGGCCTCACCCCCGACAAGCGCGGCGGCCAGCGCGGCTGGCGGGGCATCGCACTCAAGTGATCCCGTTACCGCTCGCACCAGCCCGGCCCCGCGCCGGGCTTTTCTTTCTCAGCCGGCCCATGCGGCCCGGCGGGGCGGGCCGCAAAAGCTCCGCGCGAGAGGTGTTGGGGCGTCTAGATAGAGACAGCCTATCAA